>JACPDY010000038.1 GCA_016183775.1 Bacteroidota bacterium | reverse complement strand
ACTATACATTCAACTCATTGGATGCAGTTGATGATAAACTTGAAAAAGCCTTGAGGGAATTACATAATGAAAAGGAAAAAATGAAATCGCTTTGTAATTTTAACTGGATTTATTAAGCATCTTGATAGCGGTTTGGTATTAAAGTCAATTGCAATACGGCAACAAATAAACACCAAAACAACAAAATAAAAGAAAGTATCGGGAGGTCAAAATCCCTACAAAGCAAGTATAAGAAAGGATTTGATAAAAGTTGGGAAATCACTTCACTTTCCATGACAATTCTTGAATTTTTTCCCGCTGCCGCAAGGACAAGGATCATTGCGCCCCACTTTTTGTTCCACGCGAACAGGTTGTGGCTTTGGACGCTCTTGCCGGGGTTCACCATTAGCTGCAGGCGCTGCAACTTCGGCACGACTTGTTTTTAATTGCTGCTGGGGACGCTGCTGAACGCGTGCCTGCTGCACCTGGTTTGGATTATCACTTGGCAGACTCCCCTTATAGAGGAAAGAAATAATTTCTTTGTTCACCTTGTTTATCATTTGTTTGAACACATCTCACGCAAATGCTCCTTCCACTCATCATCTATCATGGCAAGAATAACTCCTTTTTCCATGTCAGCCGTCACTTCGCGGGCACGGGATTCATATGCTTTTTTAAGATTTACAACAACCTGCAGAGTTTTAATACCATCCGTAAACGGCACCACAATATTTTCATACGACTGTGACTGATTTTCAAAAACATCTTTAATTACAGGAAACGCTTTTGCGGCAGTAGATTCTGATTTGTGCCTGTAAGCATTGATCGCTGCATGGTAAACCTTATCCGTCATTTCATCCGGTTTCATTCCAAAGAAGTCCTGGTCGGCAACAGGGCATTCCATTGAAAATGTTTTAATAAGTTCGAGCTTGAAATTTTCGTAGTCTTTAACATCATGAAACTCTGTAACCAAAGTGCTGAGCGTATCATAGATCATATTCGCGATATCTACCGCAACACGTTCACCATACAGCGCATGACGCCTGCGCTTGTATATTACTTCACGCTGGGAGTTCATCACATCATCGTACTCAATCAAACGCTTACGAATACCAAAGTTATTCTCTTCCACTTTACGCTGGGCACGCTCAATCGAATTAGTTATCATAGAGTGCTGGATCACTTCCCCTTCTTCCAAACCCATACGATCCATCATTTTGGCAATACGCTCAGAACCGAATAACCGCATCAAATCATCTTCGAGTGAAACAAAGAACTGAGATGAACCCGGATCCCCCTGGCGGCCTGAACGACCCCGTAACTGCCTGTCAACACGCCTTGATTCATGGCGCTCTGTACCAATAATAGCCAAACCTCCGGCCTCTTTAACTCCGGGCCCCAATTTAATATCTGTACCACGACCGGCCATATTAGTGGCAATGGTCACGGTGCCGGCCTTACCTGCTTCGGCAACAATTTCAGCTTCTTTCTGGTGCAATTTAGCGTTCAGCACATTGTGCTTTACACCTCGCAATTTCAACATGCGGCTAAGCAATTCCGATATCTCAACCGATGTAGTACCCACCAATACAGGCCTTCCGGCCTGTACCTGTTTTGCTATATCATCAATGACCGCATTATATTTTTCACGCTTGGTTTTATAAACCAGATCCTCTTCATCTTTACGTTGTATGGGTCTGTTGGTTGGAATGGTCACCACATCCAACTTATAGATGCTCCAGAACTCCCCCGCTTCTGTCTCAGCTGTACCGGTCATGCCGGCCAGCTTATTGTACATCCGGAAATAATTCTGAAGTGTAACGGTGGCGTATGTCTGTGTAGCGGCTTCCACCTTCACATTTTCTTTGGCTTCAATGGCCTGGTGCAAACCATCCGAATACCTGCGCCCTTCCATGATACGACCGGTCTGTTCATCCACAATTTTAACCTTGCCATCCATCAATACATATTCATCATCTTTTTCAAACAGTGTATAGGCTTTCAACAGCTGATTGATGGTATGTATACGTTCTGATTTAATGGAGAAGTCGCGGAGTAATTCATCTTTACGCGTAATTTTTTCCTGGTCTGAAAGACCTGCGCGTTCTATCTCAGCTATCTCGGCACCTACATCGGGCAGCACAAAGAATTTTGAGTCTTCACCGGAAGCGGTGATCATCTCGATCCCTTTCTCGCTGAGTTCAATGGAATTATTTTTTTCGTCGATCACAAAAAACAGTTCCGCATCGACCTTGTGCATTTCACGTGACTGGTCCTGCATGTACTGGTTCTCTGTCTTTTGCAAAATAGCGCGATTGCCTTGTTCACTAAGAAACTTGATAAGTGTTTTGCTTTTGGGCAACCCCCTGTATGCACGTAATAAAGCTAATCCACCATCTTTTTCATTCTTTTCGGCGAGCAATGTTTTGGCAAGATTGAGGGCGGTATTCACATAACTTTTTTGCGCATTAACTAATTTTTCAATGCGCGGTTTGAGCTGGTAAAATTCCTGACTGTCGCCTTTAGGAGTAGGTCCCGAAATAATAAGTGGTGTACGGGCATCATCGATCAAAACGGAGTCAACCTCATCCACAATAGCATAGTTATGTTCACGCTGCACCAGTTCTTCTGGTGTACGGGCCATATTATCGCGCAGGTAATCAAAACCAAATTCGTTATTGGTACCATAAGTAATGTCTGCGGTATAGGCTACCCTTCTTTCATGTGAGTTTGGCTCATGAAGGTCAATGCAATCAACGGTAAGGCCATGAAACTCAAACAAAGGCGCATTCCACTCAGAGTCACGTTTCGCGAGGTAATTGTTTACGGTTACAACATGTAACCCTTTACCAGGCAATGCGTTCAGGTATACAGGTAAAGTGGCAACCAACGTTTTACCTTCACCTGTTCCCATTTCAGATATCTTACCCTGGTGGAGAACGATACCTCCGATCAGCTGCACATCGTAATGTACCATATCCCAGGCAATTTCATTTCCGGCAACCATCCATGTGTTTTTCCACAGCGCTTTATCCCCCTGTATCACCACATTTCCTTTGCGGACACTGATGTCACGGTCGAACTGAGTTGCACTCACTTCAATCCCACCTGCCTTAAAACGCTTCGCGGTTTCTTTTATTACTGCGAAAGCCTCAGGCAGGACATCATTTAACGCTTCCTCTATTTTCCCTTTTATTTCTTTTTGCAGTTCATCGATCCGCGCATACATCTTTTCCTTCTCGTCAACAGCACTATTCTCGCCTGCATCAATTTGCGTACGCAGTTGTTTAATTTCATTTTCTTCTTTGGAGATGTGGTCCGCTATCCGTTTTTTAAATCCGGCTGTTTTGCCGCGAAGTTCATCGTTACTCAGCTTTTCAATTTCTTTATGCGCTTCGAGTATTTCATCGACAATAGGTTGTATTTCCTTTACATCACGATCGGATTTGGTACCGAATATTTTAGAAATACTTTTTGTAATAGAAGATAACATTCGGCTACAGGTTTGAGATTAAAATTTTACCATCCAAAGCTGGGTATACACCCACTTTACAAAGGGAAACAAAAATAACTCTTTTTAGGAGAAGATTTGAGCTTTTGCGCCACAAAATAGAGATAGAAGTAAAACTGAAAATAGCAAACCCATACAAAATAATCATCGGAATTTTTTAAAGAAACTGAATTTCAATTATCCAGAACTAAAGGCTGAGCAAATGAATTAAGCGACTACTTCTTTTTGAAATCTGGCAGCATCGAAGCGGTTTGAGATTTTCCGTGGCACTTGCTGATAAGGAGTTTCAAATCATATAGCTCAAAAGATTCTACAAACTTTAAATAATATAAATTGTCTTTTTGTTTATTAACCAAAACATCTTTGTGTTCCTGATTAGCGGAATCATCAAATCCCACCATCAACTCATCCCCGTCAGATAATTCAGATTCGCAGTATACATTTATCCCATCAACACTGATGTCAATCGACGGCCAACTCTCCGCCGAGCCATCAGATTCAAAAATCATAACATCCGCTTCAAAGGGAAACGCTTTATTTTTCATAATACATTAATATTCATCCTCATTAAAGAAGAAATCTTCTTTGGTAGGATAATCGGGCCAGATCTCTTCAATAGTCTCATACATTTCACCTTCATCTTCTATCTCCTGAAGATTTTCGATAACTTCCATAGGCGCTCCGGAACGAATTGCAAAGTCGATTAATTCATCCTTATTCGCAGGCCAGGGTGCGTCTTCGAGATATGAGGCTAGTTCTAAGGTCCAATACATAGTATATTTTTACATTTAAGTGTCAGTACTATAATTGCTTGTAACGCAATTTTTAAAAAGATGTTACGGCAATCATTTACTTTTTTTGAACCACTGAGTTGTTGCCCGTTTTAACATTTACTCTTTACTCCACTGAAGCTAAGTGAAAGTGATGTTGAAGGACAAATATTTTCAATGTGTTAAGTAAACGATAAATTATTATTTCACATCAATTTCGTGCAAAAGTATAAATAAATCGATAGTAACCTAATAATGTCAAAACAATGTGGAAAACTTTATTAAATTATTGGTTTCCAAGGCGTTTCAATAACTTTCAAATCGTGTGAAAGCCGGCGGGCAAGTACAAAAAGGTAATCGGATAGACGGTTGAGGTATTTAATAACGAGTTCGTTAACAGGTGTGGTCTCGGCCAGATGGGTTGTATTCCTTTCGGCCCGTCGGCAAACGCAGCGGGCAATATGGCAATAGGATACAATTGCATGTCCACCCGGCAAAACAAAAGAGCGCATTTCGGGCAGCCCTTCGTTCATTTTATCAATGGCCCTTTCAAGTGTGGTTACATCGGCTTCTGTTAACTCCGGCAATTTCATGGTTCGGATCCGCTCACCATGAGCTCCTGTCTTTTCAGGATCCGCTGCCAGTGTTGATCCAATGGTAAACAAACGATCCTGTACCTCAATTAAAAGGCTCTTGTATTCATCTTTAATTTGCTGGTCGCGCAACAGGCCTATCCATGAATTCAATTCATCCACTGTGCCGTAGGCTTCAATGCGAATATGATGCTTGGGGACACGGGTTCCTCCAATTAATGAAGTTTGTCCTTTGTCGCCGGTTTTGGTGTAGATCTTCATGTAAAAGCTTTTAACAAACCTACATGATTTTTTTTCAAAAAATATAAAAATAAGCTTGAAAAAATCCTGCGGATTCACTGCCTTACAACAGATGGCTTCAGAAAATAAAAAATTTAGACCCACTCTCGAAGAATTATACAATTCCGTCTTCAAACATTCCAGGAAAAGCAATTATCAACGTGATGCGCCTTGCTTTTCTTTTTGCGAAATATTCGCTGCCATTTACGGCCTACTTTGCAAAAAAACTTTTTAAGGGCTGACCTTTTGTAGAAAAAGGCGATACTCTTTTTTGATGATGCCTCTTTTGAAAAAGTGCCGCGGTGCAATGCATTGTCATTTTGAGCGCCGCTTTCCAATGAACCCAGATCGTAGTTACCATCCTGAACCAGCGGTTGCTGTATTTGAATATTATTCAAGCTGATCACAGGGTTACTCAATTCATCACGTTGGATTATTTTTTTATCATTTGAATTGATATTCTTTGTCCTATCAACTTCATCCTTTTGTTTCACTTTTTGCTGCAGGATACTATCCGGATCTTTCTTTTGACTTTTTCTGTATTCTTCATCGGCCAGCTGCTGAAGTTTGTGACAGGGGCAATTCGGATTTCTGGGATCGCTCAGTGGAAAGCTTGTCGGGTCGACAACAGTATCAGCGTGTTGGGCCCATACTCCACTGCAAGCGAACAGCAGTATGATAAGTATTTTTAAAGTTCTCTTCATAACGATTGCCCGGAATAAAGCGCCCCGGCTAAAGGGCGCTTCACAGATCGGGGTCGGGTATTATATTTTACTGATCTTGATTCTATCCACACCACTCCAGCATTTAAACTCATTTGTATAGTATAGGTAACCGGATGATGCAGGAGTATCGAATTCTCCGGGCACTTCTGCCTTCAGGTCGAGATTGATTTGGCGCACATCATTCGCAGCCATTCCACGGTAATAGATCGCGATCTTGTTTCCTTTGATCTCATAATAATCAAACACTTTCTTTTCCTGCAGCTCCTTTAACTGCCAAGGCTGAACAGTTAAACCCGCAGGTATTCCGATCAATGCCATAGTGCTTGGGATTTCGGAGTTCTTGAGATTTTTAATTGTAGCTGAATACCGAACCGTTTCGCCAACTTTTACGTTTTTTGTCCCCATTTTTGTAACCAGGCTTACGCTGCAATCCTTATCACTGGCAGGTAAAGAGGTATTCCAGTTCACTGCAACTGAGTATGGCAATGGTTCTTTCACGCCAATGTATTTCACTTTGACAGTGTTCTTTCCCGACCTTAGGAACTTTTCAAGACTATCAATTACAATAGCGCCTTTATCTCCGGCTTTATAAGATCTTTCAGCAACTTTTCTACCATCAACATATACAGCAATGGTTCCGTTCTCACTGGTCTTTTTGCTTTCCTTCGCGAATTGCGTAAGCGCTTTAAGTGCGAGAATAGTTCCCTGTGTACTGCTGAATGTTCCGCTTCCGTCACGCGAGTTTACGATAAAATCAAATGCCTGTTTCAGCGAACCTATATTTTTACCCGGAGTTTTCATTAAGGCCATTGCTGCAATTGCAGTTGTTTCAATGGTCAATGAGCGACCCTGTGAATAAGTGATTGAGTGTGTTGATCCGGTCCAGCTGCCATTTTTATCCTGACTGCCTAGTAAGGAAGTAATAGCATCTTTCGCCTTTTTTGTTTCATTTAATTTGTAAGCGGCATTCGCCATCATGGCCAGCATATAAGGATCTTTTGTTGATATTGCCGTTGCGTATGCTGTTTCAAATTCTCTTTTGATATCTGTGTAACCGGCTTCTGCAAGAGCGTATACGATATAGGCATTCAAAATATCATCACTTATCCTTCCATAATCATGCAAAGCATGCCTGTTACGGGTGAATTTACCTTTGCCATCTTTATGCGACATGATCCACCCGGCAGTACGGTCAACCATTTTCTGATCAACATTTCCACCGGCTTTTTTCATGTCGGCGAACTCAAGCAAACCATACGCCGTAAGACCTTCATGCCCGGGGGAAGCTCCAAACCATTCGTATCCCTTTTCCTTTGTTTCAAAAGTGGTAAGCCTTGCGTATCCTTTATCAAGTAATGCAGTTGCGCGCGACAAAGTTTTATCATCTTTGCTATCTGTTGTTTTCATGTAATCGAGCACCATAGCATTAGGATAAGCGGTACATGAGGTTTGTTCAAAGCAGCCATAAGGCTCAGACAAAATCCCTTCAATACCTTTCATAAGATCACCCACTACATTCGGATACGCATTGAGAGTAGCCTTCAGAGATCCGTCAACTAAATTCTCAAGATAAACTACATATTCTTTTTCCACTTCCTGTCCTGAAAAAGAAGCTGATGCAGGGAATCCTTTTGATACGATCTTTATGTTTTGAGTAAACGCATCAGACAAGCCACAACTTTTAAAGGAGATAGAGAAATCACCGGAGCCGATCTTATTCAAGACTTTGTAATCAACGTAAACCACTTTAGCCTTACCGGGCATAATGGTCTGAACCAGTTCAGTTGATGACACCGCCTGTAATCCATCAGGAGCAGTAATTGTAAAAGTTCCGCCAAGAGGGTTATCCGTATTGTTTTTAAGGGTGATCGGAATAGAAACAATATCGGATGTTGCTACTTCAACAGGCACTTTTGTACTCATTGCAAAAGGCAGCTGTGTGAAAAATACATTTTCAGTTCTTCCTATCATTCCATCAGAGCTGATACCTTCAACTGTCACGCGGAAAGAAGAAATGTCATCCGAGTTATAAAACTCAATTGTTTTCTTACCTGTACGATCAATACTTACAGAGGGGTCCCAGAAAATTGCAGAACGAAAATCTGTACGCACATCCACTTTTTGTTCTTTGTCGTATACAGGAGCTGCAAATTTACGTGCACGATAATAGGATACATTACGCGGAGCAGGTTGTTCCCAATCCATTTCTTCATCCATCATTACCTTCTCCTGTGCGAGACGACCAAACCGGTCCGCACGTCTTGCTTCCTCTTTATTATTGTCCTTCTTTCTTTCAGCCCTGGGTTCTGCAACCTTCGCACCATCCCGTGGCGCCTTTTTTGAAGCAACCTCGCCTCTACCCTTCTTATTTTTAAACTGATTATTAAACGGAGCCGAGGATTTTTTAACCGATCCCATTGGAGCATCATCACCACCGGCACCCATTGCGGCCTGAGGAATTAAAGCATTCTCCATTAATTCGCTTCTTGTACGATTGTACCTGTAAGCATTAGCGTCGTACATATAATAAGCAGGGTGGCTTCCGTAATTATATACATACTGTATTTGCCGGGAATATCCGGCAGCAGAAATGGTCAACATTACTGGAGAATATAATTCCAATCCTTTAATAGTAAACTCTCCGTTTTCATTTGTAGTATATGCAGAGTTGCCGACCTTTACAACGGCATTCTTAATTGGTTGTCCGTTTTTTGAATCCAGAATAACTCCTGAGACTTTTGTGTTCTCCGGCTGAAAATCAGCAGAGCGAGCCTTTGCTGATTCCAGATCCTCCCACTTAAATTTTCTCCAGCCTGCAGTCATTAAAAGATAATCAAGCGCCTTGCCTGCTTTGGTTTCCTTATCATTAAAGTAAAAAGCAGGTTCTTCGATCTTGCCCTTTATATCCTGCTGAAGTAACAGTTCGGATAAAATATTACCCGACTTATCATCAGCGAATGAAAGTAACTGATCATTTACAACAGCTAGCGAAAGTTCGGCCGGCATTGGAATACCACGATCGTCCTTTACAGAAACGGTCATTTTTACTCTTTCGCGGGGTAAATATTTTTGTTTATCCGTATTTACTGAAACATCCAGGTGCTTGCCTTTGTTCACAAACGAAAGCCGTTCAGCACGCTCAATGCCTTTGCTGTCGAATAAAGTTATTTGCGCCACACCCATTGGAAATTTAGAAACCGGGATAATTACTTTATTCAATCCTGATTGGGCATTGACCGCGGTTGCGTAATATATCTCCCCGCGCACTTGTGCAACAACCGACAGTTCTTCAACTCCTAGTGAGTTAATTCCGAGGGTAAGTTCATCCTGGGAAGAATTATCAACGCTTAACACATATCCTTTGGGAAGTGCTTCCGGTAATTCAAAAGTTTCGTTTATCCCTTCAGGCTTCGTAATCTTTACAAAATATTTCTCTCCGTTCTGTGGTTTCACTGTGAACGAGCCCATCCCCATATGGTAACTGCTGAATGTTTCAACCACACTACCCTTCTCCGTCATTACTACACCCTCCACATCGGCAGGTTTATCAAATTCATTAAGGGCCCTGAATGCAACATTGCTCTGCATATTGG
This sequence comes from Bacteroidota bacterium, assembly GCA_016183775.1. NCBI lineage: Bacteria > Pseudomonadati > Bacteroidota > Bacteroidota bacterium. Next base: position 11,737 of record JACPDY010000038.1, on the reverse strand, counting down.
CAACCAGGTCACCGCCTTCTGGAAATAATTGAAATTTTATTTTGTTCAATATGATCGGGATGGACCGGGATACACTTTCAGTACTGCCATTATAATCAACCAGTATGTTCAGGAGTCCGTCAACTGTTTTAAGGTCTTTGGGAAGCTTAAAGTGTACATAGCTGATACCCTCATTATCAGTGATGGCGGAATTTTCAATCGCTTTGATTCCATCCAATGAAGCCACAAACCTGATGGTATGATCAGCCAAAGGCTTGTTCTCATTTGTGTTAAGTTCCAGCTTGGCAACCACTTCATCTCCGCTTCCAAATGCCTTTTTTTCAAAGTCAAGTTTCATTTTCAAATTAGGGAGCACGACCTCCTGCACTTGTATGTTTTTTTCAAAACCATAATTTTCACCATCATTCTTTTGCCAATTCGTGTAAGCTTTTATTTTATACAACCCTCCTGGTGCTTCTTCAGCCAAGGCAAAATCGCCGGCGCATTTTCCATTTTTTGCAATTATATTGAGTGTTTGCTCTACATTACCTTTAGGTCCGATCAGATCGACGTGTACGATCTCACTTTGTTCAGACGGCCGGAGGTCTTTTCCATCACGCACAAAAGCGCTGAACCAGATATTTTCCCCCGGCTCATAAAAAGGTTTATCCAGCTGCAGGTATACACGGTCTTCTTTCCATACGGCATTATATTCTGCCAATTCGTTTTTCAATTTTTTTATAAATCGGTTTTCGATCGCCTGATTCAAAAGATCGGTGGGTGTAACCCAACCGATGAGGCCTGCCAATGCTGCAACACCTGTTGAGATGGCAATTGTTCTTTTTATTGATTTCCTATTCATGGCTGTAAGTTTTATATAGTTATTAATAATTTGTTTTGCTTTGATAGTAAGGTGCAATGCAAGAGGAAATTCCACAGAAAGAATTAGAGGCCAATCACAACTGATTGACAATGAGCTATATAAAAACAAAGGAGAGGAACTATACTGTAGCTTTCAGAACGCTACGGATGTTTTCATTCTGTTTATCTAATTCAACAAGGCCATCCTTTAAACGAACTATGCGATGGGCATATTGGGCGATATCTTCTTCGTGGGTTACAATTATGATGGTGTTACCATGTTTATGAATTTCCTCAAATAATCCCATGATCTCAATGGATGTTTTTGAATCGAGATTACCGGTTGGTTCATCGGCCAATATGATGGCGGGATTGTTCACTAAAGCTCTTGCAATGGCGACACGCTGCTTTTGTCCGCCTGAAAGTTCATTCGGTTTATGGTCCATGCGCTCAGTTAAGCCAACCTGTTCCAGCACTAATTTACCCCGCTCTTCTCTTTCGGCTTTAGGCATTCCCGCATAAACCAGTGGAAGTATAACATTTTCAAGTGCTGAGTAGCGCGGTAATAAATTAAATGACTGGAATACAAATCCTATTTCTTTATTCCGAACCTCGGCAAGGTTGTTATCGCTCATTTTAGAAACAGCAATATTATTGAGCATATATTCCCCGTCGCTTGGAGTATCCAGGCACCCAAGCACATTCATTAAAGTTGATTTTCCAGAACCGGAAGGCCCCATTAACGCCACATACTCGTTCTTTGAAATATCGAGTGTAACAGAACGTAAGGCATGGATCGTTTCGGAACCAACCCGGTAAGTACGGGCAATATTCTTAAGCTCAATTATTGGAGGCATGAGTTAAAGATAAGAAAATTAAGCTCCATCCCGGCCTTCCTCGAAAGGGAAGGTGCTGACACGCTTGCCTTATTATAAAAAAACAGATAGTTACTATAAAACTAGTGTGTAAATATTGGCATGTGCGCAAGGCACCCCTCCTTCGGACAGGGCAGAATGTGAACTAATAACGCAGCACAAAATGTTCTTTCACTTGTTCTTTTCTGAAAAAAACTATTCCTATAAAAAATAAGTCCACCGTTAGTGTTACCCGGTCATGCTTTTTAATATACTCCCAGGCTTGTTCCATTTCAACTGACCAATGAATGTCATCAAAAATAAAAACCGAATCGTTATGCGCACATTGAAGACACTGCCCGAAATAACGAAGCGTGGGTTCCTTGCGATGATTACCATCAAAAAAAACAAGATCGACGTGTTTTAATTCATTTAACCGGGATTGCAATACATCATCAAAATTCCCAACTGTCAATTGAATATTTTTTATGTTCAATTTTTCAAAATTCTGTTTTGCATATTGAGCGATGGTTTTGCTGCCTTCAATACTTACCACCCTGGTTTGACTGCTGGCTATAGCCATATATAATGTTGTAATACCCAAAGAAGTGCCCAATTCCAAAATTGTATTGGGTTTAAAATGATTGACCAGGCGAAATAATAACTGACTGTATTTAGCAGATTTTAACGAATGTCTCGTGATGTCACTTATTTTTCGTGTGCCTGTTTTTAAGACTACAGATCCTGCACCAAGGTCTGTTACCTGTACTTCCACAGGATCATTCAACAGTTCATTTCTTAGTTTTTCAATTGACCCATACAAATAATATAATTCATTGTTTTGAATAACAGTAGTAAGTAAATTAAACACAAATGGGGAATGCACATCGTGCTTTGTCTGGGCACGAAGCAGGTATTTAAAATAGGAAATTCCTGTTCTGATCTTGCTCATTTACCCGAAGTTAGTAAAAGAGTTTAATGTAAGAAGATGAGAAAAATTTGAATATTGAAGCTTTAGCCCTTAAATAAGGCCAAAGAGCATTAAATTCAATGTCCGGGTATTTATTTTGCACATATCAACAAAGTGCATATATTTGCAGCCCGTTCTTCATTTTTAATGAAATTTCAGCTTCGGTTAATACATTGGGAGCATAGCTCAGCTGGTTTAGAGCATCTGCCTTACAAGCAGAGGGTCCTTGGTTCGAATCCATGTGCTCCCACTAATAAATTCAATTTTTGCAGAAGAGATTCTGCGATGTTTAAATTTTTAATAATAATTAACTCATAACAAAACGATCATGAAAAAGCTTTCAATGAAAACAGCATTAATCATTACTTTGATCTCCGCTACTATCTGGACCAGCGGATGTAAAAAGAAAGAGGAAACCACAAGTGGGGGTAGCGCAGAAGCACTTAGCTCATCTGTAATAAAAGGAAGAGTTTATGCAGACCTGAACACAACAATATCCGGGAATGAAGATGTTACATCTTTAAGCACCATAATAGCTAAGGTATCAACTGCAGATCTTTACACTCCCTCCCCAACAGTTCCAAGAGACAGATTTTATTCAACATCAGTAAAATCGGATGGAACGTATAGTATTACTGTTGAAGCCGGGGCAAAACCAGTATCTGTAACTGTTTACCCTCAGGATTTTGAAACAGATCAGATTATTTCAACCGGGCCTACAACAACACAAAGAAAAATTTACAGCAAATCATCTTTTTCCGTAACAAGCATTCAGGGTGGTGTTAAAATAATTGATATTACTTACAACTAATTCTTTTCGGTTTTTTTTACAAAAAGAGGGATCATTAAATTTGATCCCTTTTTTATTTCCTGAAACTTCTTAACCACTTCAATGCGTCCTCCTCATTAGAAAAAAGTTTAAACGGAACCGGCTGCTTATAAAAGGAATTGAAAAAATTTACAATTAGCCGGACGGCTAAAGAGGTGCCGACTATTGCGGATGCAATAAAATAATACCGGCCATGTTGAGATGCATACTCCCTCCCTTCATGCGTTATTGCGGCACCTTCACTCGCATCAATCAATTGAAGCACTTTCTTTTTATCACACCCTAATTTTTTGTATACCTCGAAACAAGCCCTGGCTTCGTCCAGGTCAATATCTCCACCCTTAATTGGCTTTAATCTCAGGATGCCCTCTTCGTCCAACCATATTTCGGAATTACGGGTTCTTATTATCTCAAGACCTTGAACTGCTTTCATAGTCAAAATCGAAAAAAGAGTTGATAATTAATATTATTAATTATTTCAATTTATGAAACTTAACAAAGCAGTTGTTTAACTATTTTTGGCAAAATCACAACCACACTAAGGCATGCGCATCAAATATATAACACTTTTACCAGTTATTAAAACAGCCTGGGCAATTAGTTAGAAGCGATTGCCATATATTTACAAATTAAATCTATTACGTTTGTAATATGGAACCTCAAAAACCAATTGTCATTCTGGATCCAACAGAAATCAGGGTCTTAGGGTCACTGATCGAAAAAAGTAAAATAACTCCTGATCATTATCCGGTAACCGTAAATGCTCTTACTTTAGCCTGTAATCAAAAGTCTTCCCGCAACCCAATTGTACAGTATGATGAGGAAACCGTGGTCCTGGCATTAAACAACTTAAAAAGAAAAGGTCTTATCTCTACCGCTACAGGTGCAGGAAGTCGTGCCTTGAAATACAAACACAATTTTGCCATTGTATACCCGGTTAATCCTGCTGATCTGGCCGTTCTATGTCTTTTATTTTTAAGAGGTCCCTTAACACCTGGCGAAATAAATTCGAATTCTGCAAGATTATACGAATTTGATTCCCTTGAAGAAGTCTTACAGGTATTGGAAAAGCTTTCACAGGGCGACACTCCCTTCATTAAACAATTACCCCGACGCGCCGGCAAAAAAGAGCAACGGTTTATTCATTTGTTCGGTGAAGTTCAGCAGGAGACTGATGAGGAAATACAGGAAGATCACGAAAACGCAAACACAAACAACCTTGAAAGCCGCATAGAAACTCTTGAAAAAGAATTATCAGAATTAAAATCTGCTTTTGAAAAACTTTTAAAAGAATGGACCGGCTGAGAGAATGTTCCAATGCAATGTTCGGAGATATTGGATTGGCATTTTTGAAATGTGGTTAAACTACTTCAGCGACTACAAAAGTACTGCCGCCTACAAACACCATATCAGTTTTAGCGGCCGCGAGTCGTGCGGCTTTATAGGCACTTTTCACCGAATTATAGGATAAACCTTTTAGCCCTGCCCGATACGCTTGTTGTTGCAATTCCTTTTCATTAAGTCCGCGAGGAATACGGGGTTTACAAAAGTAGTACGCCGCCCCTTTGGGTAATAGGCCGAGTATATTTTTAATGTCCTTATCATTTACCATTCCCAAAACTATATGCAGCTTTTTATGAGGTGTGGCCCTTATTTGCTTCAATACTTCTTTAATACCGGCTTCATTATGGCCAGTATCGGTAACTACCAAAGGTTTCTCATTAAGCACCTGCCATCGGCCGCGCAAACCTGTTTGTGAAACAACATTAGCAATCCCTTTATAAATATGTCCAAAACTTATGTTAAAGGGACGAGGGACGGAAGACAAGGGACGAGGGGCGAGGGGCGAGGGACAAGTGAGGATATCTATTGCCATTAAAACAGTTGTAATATTTTTAAGTTGATACAATCCCGGCAATTCACATCTCAAACCGGAGATAATTAATTTTGTCCGTCGATAAACATCTGCATCGAGGTATAGTTTTCCTTTTTTACTCTCCTGTTTATAATTTTTGAGTTTGTAAAATTTGTCGGCAAAAAAGATCCGGGAGTTACAATCAACTGCTTTTTTTGTAAAAACACTTTTTACTTCTGCCTGTGTTTCACCAATTACAACGGGGATGCCCGGCTTAATAATACCGGCCTTTTCAGCAGCAATCTTTGCTAAAGTATCACCCAATAAGTTCTGATGGTCGTAATTTATATTTGTAATTACCGATAACAATGGTGTGATAACATTTGTTGAATCAAGTCTTCCTCCCAACCCTACTTCAATTATTGCGATATCAACTTTTTGTTTCGCGAAATGATCGAAGGCCAAACCTACTGTCATTTCGAAGAAGGAAGGCTGAATACGATCAAAGTCGGACCGATATCTGGAAACAAAATCTATAACCAATTTTCGCGGGATCATTTTTCCATTGATCTTAATACGCTCGCGAAAATCCTTCAGATGAGGTGAAGTATATAGGCCAACTTTATAACCTGCACTTTGCAATATTGAGGCAAGCATGTGAGAAGTTGAACCCTTACCATTTGTGCCCGCTACATGTATCGACCTGAACTTGTCCTGTGGATTTTTTAACAAATTACAAATGGCAATAGTGTTATTAAGATCCGCTTTATAAGCTGCGCTGCCAATGCGGTGAAACATGGGCAAAGCATCATACATATATTGAAGGGTTTCTTTGTAATTCATCTACCTGTAAAGGTAAATACTTTAAAAAGATCGCGTATTTTTATTGCTCAACAGTGGGGATAAAAAACCAAACCCTGGCATTCAACACTAAGAAGCGATCATGGTGCGGAAATGTTAAGATTTACACTGCATCCGTTTTTATCCTTTATATTTATTGTGTAGGCCCCCGGACAAAGCTGATTTTTATATCTGTTCACATATCCATCCGACCAGGTGTATGTATATGGACTTGTACCGCCGTTTGCAGTTATCATTAACCACTCTTTACAACCACAAGGTGTACAACTTGCTGTGCCCTTTACAAATTGGCCGGTTAAAGGAGGCGGTGAATTTATTATGATTGTTGTAATATCGGCACATCCCTTGCTGTCAGTAATTGTAACTGTATAAGTCCCGGAACTCAAACCTGAAACCATTGAACCTGAAACTCCATTACTCCAGATATACGTATACGGTGAAATTCCACCACCCGCGCTGGCCTGGGCGCTACCATTAACACCTCCGCTGCAACTTATACTTGTTGAAACTGCTGTTGCACTGACGGCCACATTGACCGTTACCACAGCCGTACTTGTGGCCGTACTTCCTCCCGCATCGGTTACTGTTATCGTATATGCCGTGGTAGATACCGGACAAGGGTTTATGTTTTGTGTTGTGGCACTGTTACTCCATAAATATGTATAAGGACTTGACCCGCCAGTGTTGGTTGAAGTTACGGTAGCGCAATTACCCGGACATATAGAACTGCCAGTAGCTGCTACAACAGGGCCGGTACAATTTACCACAGTTATAGTGGTCGACTGAGATGCTGTACAACCACCGGTCGGATAGCTCACTGAATGAGTTACAGTATATGTTCCGACTGAATTAAACGTATAGGAAAGATTTACAAAACTATAAGTAAAATCAGTAACACTTCCTGATACGACCGGACCCTGTCCGGGAATGGTCCACTTATGTCCGGATAAAAGAGCCGATGTTCCTGTATTGGTAAAATTCACTGTTGATCCTTTACAGATAGTTCCTGTTGGGGATTGAGTAAATGAAGCATTGGCCGGGTTCGGACCATTAGTTATTGTAACAGATTTTGTGGCGGTACATCCATTGGCATCAGTTACCCGAACAGTATAGGTTCCGGCGGTTAAATTAATTGCGGTGGGTGATAATTGCCCATTGCTCCAACTGTATGCATAGGATGAAGTACCACCCGAAACAGAAACAACAGTGGCCTGTCCGTTATTGCCTGCAGTACATATAGTAGTCTGATCAGTTTGAATTGTTAAAGGATAATATACAGGCAGAATACTTACAATTGTCTGAATACAACCATTTGCATCAGTCACTGTGGCGGTATAAGTCCCCGCTGCTAAGCTGGTAGCAGTTACACCAGATTGTCCGTTGCTCCAGGCATAAGTATAGCCAGGACTTCCGCCTGTAACATTCAGCGCAATACTGCCATTACTGCCTCCTGAGCAGCCGCCGTATTTTGATGTGGCGATTGCATTGAGCGTATTTATAATACTTATCGCCTTGAATGTTGTACATCCGTTGGCATCAGTGGCTGTAACGGTATAGCTTCCCGCTGCAAGACCTGTCAAAGCAGCTGCAGTTTGACCGTTGCTCCATAAATACGTATACGGAATAGCGCCACCGCTGGCAGTAAGAGTAACACTCCCGACATTTGAGCACAGATTGGCCTGAATACTGCTCAATATAATTCCTCCCACACCTCCGGGGACTGATACGGTAACAACATCAATATCCGAGCAAGCATAAGTAATACTTACCGTATATGTTCCGGGACAAAGGCCCGAAGCCGTCTGGGTTACTGCACCATTGCTCCATAAATAATTATACCCTGCAGGGTTGCCGCAAGGCAATGCGGTTGCAGAACCATTACACATATTACACCCTGAAGCGGGTGTTGATATTGCTGTCGGAGTAGTTAATGAAGGTACATCCATTTGCGCTACAAATGCCGCACCACAGGCATACAGTTTATTATTCGGCCCCAATTTTAGATCATAACAGGTATTTGCAACAGGATAGCTTGCGATCTGTACAAGCGAAGAGTTATACACCTTTATAAGATTACCTACTCCGGCATACACATTGTCACATTTATCAGCACTCAGGCCTCCTGAAGCGAACATAGTCCCACCTGTATTTATCTGTGCAATAAATGCGCCGGTATTTTTATTCCACTTCTTCAATACACTTCCATCGTAGGTATACAGAAAGCCTGGACTACAGGACATCCCATTGAATCCGTTGCATACTGCTCCATTAGCACTGGGAGTATACGTGACACTTGAGCCTTCCAAAAATGTGTGCCCATTGTTCGGAACAAGCCAGTTTGATGGCAAAAGTGCCGGAACGGGTAATTTAAGCATGGCGTTATTAAAGTTTGCGGCATCAATCACACTTCGGGCAAATGCCATGTATGCAAAAGAGCTGTTGGGGTCAACGGAGAGCAAAGCAATATCGTGACCCGCGCTTGTGGTACCAATGATATTTACCGGAGTAAGAGATGCGAGTGATGTATCAAGCATTGCTGCCTGAAAATTTGAAGAAATAGCTCCACAACCCAACACGATTTTTTTAAGGCAGCGATTATACTCACTTCTCCAAAATTCAAATCCACCCGGGTATGACGGCTGCATAAACCCTCCTACCTGAAATCCAATCGAATTGACTTTTACAGCAAAAGCGTATGTGCCGAATAAGTAGCATGAGCCACTTACCTCATCTACGGCAAAATCGCCATAGGTGGTAGATGATGTAACACCATTCAATACGTATCCGCCCAGGGTTGTTGTAAATGTCCATTGAAGCACACCCGCGCTGTTAAACTTAGCCAACATATAATTTATCGGACTGCCAACTCCTGAGCCAAATACATAGACATTGCCAGCCTGGTCATAATTGACATCATATGCCTTGTTATTGGGGAAAGCCGGATTAGTAGTCCACGGGTCAATGATAATGGTTCGTGGTTCAGGGTTCAACGCTCCAGGTTGAAAATCGGATGCCGTGGTATTTAATCTGAATGAAACGGCATTCCCCACTAACTCAAATGACGAGCGGATGCCTTCGCTAACCCCACTTGTGCCCTCATGAGCATAAAAGCTCACAGGCGCGTGATCAACAAAATCACCAAACTCAGTGCCGATAACAATATTACCTTCACTATCTGAGTGCAATCCTTTTGCGCCAGAGTAACGCATTTTCACTTTGGAAAGGTCTGCCCCCGGATGAAGGATCAGTGAATATTTTACTCCACCTTTTTCTGGAAGAATGTATTCTACATCTATGCCTGGATAAAGCTCTTTATAAGTAATTTGCCTGAAACAACCCGCTTTAAATGTGGTTCTGCCATTGTCTTTCCCGTTCGGATAAGTATAATAAAAAGATTGAGCTCCACTTCCTTCTATTACTGCAGATGAGCTTGACCCCTCCCACTCCACCTGCAAAAAATGGCGCTTCACCTCAACAGCCTTTTTCCGGCCTTCCATTCCATCCTTTTCCATATTTTCCCGCTCCTCTTCATTCACAAGGGATATATACTCATCGTGACAGTATATTAATCCATTTGGTGAAAAATAAATATCTACCCCTTTTGAATCAGCATAGTAACAAATTTTACGCCTTACATCAATATCTACATTGTTAAACTGCCCTTTGTTCTCCACAAATACAAAATGTTCGAAAGGATTGTTAATCCAATCCCGACTTTTGCTTACTGATGCCAAACGCTGCACCTGAGCATTAATCGATTGCAGACAGACCCAAAGAACAAGAATGAATGATATGGTTTTAGTTGATCTCAAGCCAGGTAGAAAAAAGTTTAATAAAGATTATGGAGCACTTACATTTATGTTCACACTGCATCCGTTTTTATCTTTTATATTTATTGTGTAGGCGCCCGGACAAAGCTGATTTTTATATCTGTTCACATATCCATCGGGCCATGAATAACTGTAAGGAGTTGTACCGCCACTGGCATTTACCATTACCCATTCCTTACAGCCGCAACCCGCACAGTTAGCAGTGCCTTTGGCAAACTGCCCGGTAATTGCAGGCGGTGAAATAATAACCGTTGTTATTGTTGAAGTACAACCCTTACTGTCCGTGACTTTTATTGTATAACTACCCTGTATGAGTCCTGTTATGGATTGAGTTGTTTGTCCGTTACTCCAACTATAGGTATAGGGAGAGGTGCCACTTCCGCCTGTAGCAACAGCACTCCCATTCGTACTTCCATTGCAGGTTATATCGGTTGGGACAGCCGTAACATTTACTCCCGGATTAACAGTTATTACTGAAGTGGTGGTGGCTGTTGCCCCGGCTGCATCCGTTATTTTTACTGTATATGTTGTTGTTGAGCCCGGGCAAGGATTTATACTTTGTGTAGTGAAACCTGTATTCCAGGAATAGGTATAAGGGGCGGCACCCCCATTACCGGTTGCAGTAATAGTGGCACAGACACCCGGACAAACACTTGCCGGTGTTGCAGTAACGGACATCCCGCAAACGCCGGTAACAGTAATACTTTTGGCAATAGTATCATCAGGACAAATGGCAATTAATTTTACTGTGTATGTGCCCGGTACGGCATAAGTATGACTTGGGCTTATCAGGTTAGAAGTTGTACCATCTCCAAAATCCCATAACCATGTTTGTACGGAATCCCACATGCCGCATTGATTTGTAATATTATTGAACTTTGCCGGTGAATTACAAGTTGCGGCAGGAACTGTAAAATCGGCGTTGAATGTTTGCGATAAACGCAACACGACCGGTTGGTCTTCCGAACTCTGAAGGTTCTTCTTGCTGGTTTGAAAAGTGCCGGCAGTAGTCGGAAAATCGGAAGAGTGAGTTACAGTGGTCATGACGACATCTTCATTACAGCCGTTTTTGACCAATGAAATATGGGTATTCCCAAAATCGCCGTCAATATTACTTCCTCCTATCCATGCGGTAAAGAGCAATTTGCTGCCGGTATTATTGAATTTATAAAGTGCAACTCCGCTACCATTGGTTACAATTTTCTTATAACTGCAAGTTAACATTGGCACATCATTTAATGTTCCACAGGCACCTCCCGTTAGTGGAATCGCCCTGGTAGGGTAGGCTACATTAACATAGGCCTGATCTTTGGCATTTACCTGAACGGACATTCCAATTCCATTACCTCCTACAAAAGTTGAATAAACCAATGCCGTACCGGTAGTATTCATTTTTACAAGGAAGACATTATAAGAAGCGGTGGTACAAGGTGCATTGTAAGAAGGATCGTAAGAACCCGGAGTGGTAGGGAAGTTATTTGAAAGTGTTATGCCTGTCACAAAAGCTTCACCGGCAGCATTCACGGCAATATCAAAAGACTGGTCATTTGAAGATCCTCCCAAATAAGTTGAATATTTAAGATCGGCCGTACCGGCGCCATTTAAACTCAGCTTAAATAATATTCCATCACCATTATTTGTTCCTGCCGCGTTGTTAAGGGTTGGATCGTAACAGCCTGGTGTGGTTGGAAAATCACT
>JACPDY010000037.1 GCA_016183775.1 Bacteroidota bacterium | reverse complement strand
ATTTGAGTAACAAACTCAATTTAGATACCTCCACTGCATTTACGTCAATATCTACCCCGAAAATCTTGTTTATCAGAATTCGTTTTTTTTCGGCTGTGTTCAGGTTGCCCTCTGGGGTTAGTGTATTGTCTTTAGTGCCTTTTGAAATCTTACCATTTCCTGTATAGTAGTTTTTATGATAGTCAAGTAAATACTGATACGCTCCCAATAAAAAGCTGCCACTACCACAAGCCGGATCAACTATTTTTATTTTACTTATTTCTTTTGGTGTTTTTCCTTCAATCAATTTTCCCACTGTATTCTTTACGATATAGTCAACAATGTATTGAGGTGTGTAATATACTCCACCTGCTTTTCTCACTTCAGGCTTTTCCTCAACTTTCGCGTGATGACCTGCCGTAATACGGATTACTTTTCCAAGAAACTGCTCATAGGCCGTTCCAAGAATTTCCACAGGCATTGCATCAAAAGCATAAGGACTTGGGAAATACAAATCAGTTATAATATTCTTTATAACCTTGTTATCAATTTTAAGATGCTTACTGATTTTATCTTTATTGAAATCAAAAATCCCGGAATTATACTTTTCATCTGCCCTGTTAAACTGTTCAAAAAGATTTTTGTAATAATCCCCTTGCTTAGTTGCATCTTTTAAATTGCCATATGGTTCAACGCTTCTATCCTCGGCTATTCGCAAAAAAATTATCCTGTCAATTGTTTGCTGAACGGCAAAATTTATTTCATCCTCGTCAAGCTGTTTGTTATTTATAGCTATGCTTGTTGCAAGATATGTACGCCAACTGTCGAGTGATTGAAGAAACTCCTTATCTACGGTGGCTGTACCCTTCTTATGAGTATCGCTTTGTACGAACTTGTCAAAGCTGCCTTTTAAAACTCTCTCTTTGCTGAAAGTTTCCCAAATAAAATCAAACTCTTTGAGGTATTCCTTAAAGGTTAAATATTTAATCCTTGCGATTGACGCTTTGTCTGTCGGGTTCGGCTTTTTTGTGCAGTCATAAATAGAGAACTCCTCAAAATCTGTAATAATTGAAACAGGAAGTTTAGCACTCCAACCGTATCTGCGTATTTGGTATGCAGGTGGTATTTCTTCCTTAACTAAAACATTGGGTTTCTTTGCCTCAACAAAAAATAGGCGTTTGCCACCAACTAAGCGAAAGGAATAGTCAGGTGCTTTTGTCGCTCCGCCAACTTTTACTTTGTCTTCGTGAATTACTTCCCGATAGCTTTCAGCATAGCCTTGTTCATTGTCAATATCCCAGCCAAGAGCCTTGAAAAATGGGTCAATAAAATCCCTACGGGTAAGAGTTTCATTATAATCAGAAAGTTTGTATGAGTGGTATTGTTCTTCAAAACGGATAACAAGGTCAGAAATCTTTTGTTGGGCAGCTTCTTTATTATAAGTCATTCGCTTTTTTGTGTTTGGTAGCCACAAAAAAATCTGCGTGGGTCATTTCAACTTACTCCAGCGAGGTACTACCAATACCAACAGAGGAAATAAGAGAAAGCCCACGCATTACGTGAGCGTTTCGCTTTTCTCTCCTCTGTTTTGAAAAATTGGTAGTTTTCGCTGGAAGAAATTGCTTAACGCAAATCCTTATATGTCTTTAATTTTATTTTTTACATTCTAATTTTCTTATCTTTTACAAAGATACCGGTTTCCGGTTAAATCTCAGGCTTTAGCCCCCTCATTTAGAGTTTTTTGTTTTGTAAGCTCGTTTTGAATCGTAGCCTGGATAACCCAAAGGATATGGGAAGTCCGGTTTCTCTGATTACTTTTTTACGTAGTTCCTTTGTCCATTTTAAACTGCCGTAAAACTTGTCCATTCCTGATATATCAATGTAATGTTCATCAATGGAGGTTTTTTCTACCGCAGGGGATTCTTCTTCAATTATATCTGTTACCATGCGGGAGTAATTGGAATAAGATTCCATATCTCCCTTTATATAGATACCATGTGGGCATAATTGTTTTGCCAGTCTTATAGGCATAGCAGAATGAAGCCCGAATACTCTCGCTTCATACGAACAACTTGCGACTACTCCTCTGTCGGATGTGCCACCCACAATAACAGGTTTGCCTAACAGGGTTGAATCTTTTAATCGTTCTACGCTGATGAAAAAGCTGTCTAAATCCAAATGCACTATTTGCCTATCCATGTGATGATGATTAGCGATCGCTAAATTACTAATTTTTGTAGCATATAAATACTACATTTTATAGCAATTGTAAATAATAGATAAATGTCATTCCCTGTCAGTAGATCTGGACAGGTACAGTATATAGAGGAATTTTCCTGCTATTGCCATAACCCATCCTTCAGGGCAACCTTACCCTAAGTGATCAGGATCGGGAATTACCAGGAGGATAAAAGAGAGTTAGGATACCTGATATACACTTACTCGATTATCCTGAGAGCAGATTGCTTTTACAGTTTTAGTTTTCTTGCAGGAAGTGAATAAAAAGTATCAAAATAAAACGCCAGATCATTACCAAAATAGGGTGATATCAGTGAAAGATTTATAGATGATGTACCGGAGATCGTGGGTCAAATCCCGCCATCCGACTAAATTATTTTGAATGCTACTTTAACAAGGCTGCTTAATGGCAGCCTTAGTATTTAATAAATTATGTTGATTAAACTATTACATTTGTAAGTATGATAAAACAAGTACTCAAAAGCTATACTTTACCCTTGTTAGTTATATTGTTTTGCCATAATGTTAGCACAAATGCGCAGGACAAAAATCTATTTAAGAAATATTTTAATGAGGGCGACAAGTTGTTCCTTGAAAAAAACTACAATGAGGCTATCAATAGCTATTTAAATGCCTTTAAACTCGATTCCAATAATGCCAATATGCGTTACAAATTGGGCCTGGCTTATATGCACTCCCCGAATCAAAAAGATAAATCTATAAAATACCTTTTAAAAGCAAGTAAAAATACCACCGAGCATTATCACGAATATGATGCCTCTGAAGACAAAGCTCCCTTAATGGTCCATTACTACCTTGGACTCGCCTATCAACTGAACTACCAGTTCGATCAGGCCGGATTAAAATTTCAGTATTGCGTTGATCTTTTTAATGATAAAAAAATGCCAAAAGAATTAAAGCTTCATATTGACCAATGCAATTCAGGAACAACCTTATTAAAAAATAAAGTCGATATCAAAATAGAAAATATGGGACCCATATTTAACACCATCTACCCGGATTATTGTCCTGTTATTAATGCTGATGAATCGACCCTTATTTTTACATCGAGACGTCCGGGTGGAATTACGGATGACAAAACCCCGGATGGACAATACTTTGAAGACATTTACATCAGCTATAAATTCTCTGACGGCAATTGGTCGAAACCCAAATTAATAAGCCGGTACATCAATTCTGACGAAAGCGATGCAGCTATTGGCCTTTCAGCTGACGGCACTCAACTTTTTATTTTCAATAACGAAAATGGGGGAGATATTTATTACAGCAACTATGATGGAAACAGCTGGAGTATTGGCTTGCCTGTGGGTTCCGATATCAATACTAAACATTGGGAAACTCATGCCTGTGTATCGGCCGACAACCAGCATCTTTATTTTGTTAGTGACCGCCCGGGAGGATACGGAGGTCGTGACATATACAAATGCGTTAAGCTGCCGAACGGAAGCTGGAGTCTTGCTACAAACCTGGGCCCGACAATAAACACTGAGTTTGATGAAGATGCTCCCTTCATCCACCCGGATGGTGTTACCCTCTTTTACAGCAGCAACGGTCCTAAAAGTATGGGAGGATTCGATATTTTCTATTCGGTCAAAACTGAAGAAGCCGGCAAAAAGCGGACAAATATGAAATGGTCAAAACCAGT
This sequence comes from Bacteroidota bacterium, assembly GCA_016183775.1. Taxonomy (NCBI): domain Bacteria; kingdom Pseudomonadati; phylum Bacteroidota; species Bacteroidota bacterium. Next base: position 46,002 of record JACPDY010000037.1, on the reverse strand, counting down.
AAATCTGGGTTATCCTATTAACACTACAGGTGACGACATCTATTATGTTTTGTCTACTGATGGGCGACGGGCTTATTTTTCATCTGAAAGAGAAGGCTCGATCGGCGAAAAGGATCTCTTTAAAATGACACTTGCTTCAAGTGTGGTTGACCCTGTTACTTTATTGGTTGGTTATTTAACTTTTGACGGAAGCACTGCTAAAATCCCACGCGGTGTTATGATCACCGCTACAGATGATGAAACCGGGGAGGTTGTACAGGACATCAAACCTAACGTTAAAACAGGCAAATACCTTATGGTGCTTAATTCCGGGCCACATGGTAAAACGTATACGATAAAGTACGAAGCCGATGATTATCTACCCTCAACTGAAACAATAAAAATTGAACCGGGAAGCGCTTATCAGGAACTTAAGCGGGAAGTCCGGTTGAACCTGATGAATTTCGAGACCAAAAAGTCGGGCTACATATCTGTAAGCGGAGTAGTAAAGAACGCCGAAGGAAAATCCTTGTCCGATGTAAAAGTTATCATTAAAGACAATGCAACGGGTCAGATCGTAAAAACATACCAGGCCCTGAACGATTCGGGTCTGTATTACGCTTCACTGGAGAGCGGAAAAAACTACAATATGTCTTTTGAAGTAATTGGATATTTATTTCATTCTGAAAATATTGATATTCCAAAACAAGCTGACTTTTCCGAGATCAAACGTAACGTGCAGTTGGAAAAAGTTACCGCCGGATCCACAATAGTTTTAAATAACGTTTTCTTTGATACAGGATTAGCCACATTAACCAAGGAATCGAAAACAGAATTGGAAAAAGTATATGATATTTTAAGCCAGAACCCCGCAATAAGGATCGAAATATCCGGCCATACCGACAATTCCGGAAGCGAGGATGTCAACCTGCGTTTATCCCAAGCCCGTGCGCAATCTGTAGTTAACTACCTGGTAGAAAATGAAAGAAGCTATTATATTGCACCATACTATTATAAAGGTATCGACAAAAAACGCCTGGTTCCGCTGGGTTATGGTTCAACTAAACCTATTGCGGACAACGATAGCGCTGAAGGCATGCAAAAAAACAGGCGCGTGGAACTGAAGATCATTGGAACAAAATGATTTTGTTTAATTTCAGGAGTACTATTTTTTCTCGCCTGGTGTATCTTATGTATTTTGGCAATATTATTGCACAATTGGCATTACAACCCATGACACGGACAATTAACAATAGTATAAGATCGTTTTCCTCCCTCCTTTTGGTGGTTATAATGACCTGTAATGCCTACGCACAAAAGCCGGGTGGTCCATTCCTTGACCCGCGTGAAGCCAATGAACATTTTGAGCATCACAATTATCTGACAGCATTGCGCTCATACAAAGAATTGCTTAAACGCGATCCGGATGATATTGATTATAATTACAAAGTGGCACTCTGTTATCTGAATACACACCTTGATAAAACCCAGGCTATACAATACCTGGAGAAGATCACAAAAAAAGGAAAAGGTGATAATGAAGCCTGGTTTTACCTCGGCAATGCTTATCAGTATGCCAATCGTTTCGATGATGCGATCAAAGCTTATTCAACATACAAAGAAAAAGCCTCAAAAAAAGACATTCAACGGGCCGACCACGCTATTGAAACCTGTTATAATGGAAAACAATTTGTAAAATTTCCGTTGAATGTAACATTCGAAAATCTTGGAAAGGATTTAAACTCGGAGTTTGCCGACTATTACCCGTTTGCAACTCAAAACGAATCGTTTATGGTGTTCACAAGCAGAAGAAAAGGCGGCAAAAGCAGTGTGCTTGAAATGGATGGGTTGTATCCTTCGGATATTTATATGTCAACTGTAAAGGATGGCAACTGGGTAAAAGCAACAAACATCGGCGGACCCGTGAATACCCCCTTTGACGAACAAACTGTAGGACTTTCACCTGATGGCTCAAGCATGACTGTATATATCGATCATATAGACAGCCTCGGTAATATTTATGTTTCGAATTATGTGAATGGTAAATTTCACAAACTTTCTAAATTAAATAATAATGTTAATTCAGGATTTGAAACTTCCGGATGTGTAAGTGATAACGGACAGATCATTTTTTTTACAAGTGAACGTTCCGGAGGACTCGGGGGAACAGATCTGTATATGGCTAAAAAACTACCCAACGGACAATGGGCCACACCTCAAAACCTGGGCAAAACCATTAACACGCAGTACAACGAAGACTTTCCCCACTTTTCTGAGGATGGACAAACCTTATATTTCACTTCACAGGGCCACTCCAGCATGGGCGGGTACGACATATTCAAATCCGTTTACAATAATGAAAATAATACCTGGACAGAACCAAAAAACCTGGGTTACCCCATTAACACTAGTGATGACAACTACACCATTTCATTCACTGAAAAAGAAAGATTTGCATATATGTCAATCTCCCGACCAGGGGGAATGGGAGACCTCGACATCTGGCGGCTGCGCTTTAATGATTCTGATCAACTTTATACATTAGTTTCGGGCTTTGTTAATTTAAGTGACAGCCTGGCTCCCAAAAACGACCTTCTGATTACGGCAATTAATCTTTCAACCAAAGAAGAATTCCGCTATACGCCAATACCTGCAAGCGGAAAATATGTAATGGCACTGGAGCCGGGAAGATACAGCGTTTCTATTGAAGGAAAAGGATTTGCAACCTTAACAGAAAATATTACAATACCTGGCAAAGGTTCTTTTCAACCGGAAGTAAGAAAAAACTTTTTATTGATCAAAACCCCCTGATGCCCCTTTTGTATTTGTATTATAACATTATAGCATTTTTCTTTACTTTTATCCCGGTTTCAATTATTCAGTGATAAACCCCGTGAAAATAAAACACTTTATTCTCTGCTTTCTCTTTTCTCTTTTTTTACTTCCTTTTTCTCTTGCTCAAAACCGTAAGACCGCAGATCCTGCCCTGGCAAAAGAACACTTCTCCCACAAAAATTACATAATGGCTCTGCCGATCTACAAAGAGCTTGTGAAACAACAACCAAAAAATGTTGACTATAACCTTAAGACCGCCTTGTGTTACCTCAATACAAATATCAATAAAGCCGCTGCAATTCCTTTCATTGAATTTGTTTGCGCCGTACCCAATCATCCTGATGAAGAAAATATTTTTCAGCTTGGAAAAGCGTATCAGTATGCTTATCGTTTTGACGAAGCTATAACCGCTTATGAAAAATGCATGACCAATTCCAGGGGCGATTTGACGGAACAAGCCAGGCGCCAGATCGAAACCTGCAATAACGCCAAAGAACTTATTAAATATCCGCTGGATGTAAACTTTATAAATCTTGGCAAACAGATCAACACTGAATTTCCTGATTATAATCCGCTTATTCCTGCAGACGAATCATACATGATCTTCACCACAAGGCGGCCCAAAGGAGCCGGCGAACCTGAAATAGACGGGTATTACGCTTCAGATATATTCATTTCACTCCCGAAAGACGGCGTTTGGCAAAAACCAAAGGACATCGGAGTACAGGTAAACACCAGGTTTGATGAACAGGCCGTTGATATTACGGCAAACGGAAAAACAATGGTGGTTTATATTGACCATGTTGATACTGTTGGAAATATTTATTTTTCAGAGAACAATAAAAATTTGTTCTCCAGACTTGTAAAGTTCGGTCCCGATGTAAATTCGGGGTTTGAAACTTCCGGAACCACCACGCCTGATAGGGATGTAGTGGTTTTTGCCAGCAAGCGCGGAGACGGATTTGGGGAAACCGACCTCTACATGATAAAAAAATTACCGAATGGGAATTGGGCTCTGCCGCAAATTTTTGGCAACCAGATCAACACCAAATACAAAGAGGACTATCCGCACATCAGCGCTGATTGCAAAACACTTTACTTCGCTTCACAGGGGCATTCGTCAATGGGCGGGTTTGACATTTTCAAATCGGTTTACAATACCGAAACCAATACATGGTCGTATCCTCAAAACCTGGGGTATCCCCTTAATACACCTGACGATGATCTGAGTATATCATTTACAAACGACAGCTGTTACGCCTATATTTCTGCCTCAAGAGAGGGAGGCAGTGGTGACCTGGACCTTTACAAAATAAAATTCAACAAAGGGAAGAACAGGTATAGTATTGTAAGCGGTTATGTTACAACAACAGATACGCTGAGTCCCTATATTAAAAAACAGATCATAGCTGTTAAAATAGATTCGAAAGAAACACAGAAATTCACACCCGTAAAATCGACCGGTAAATATGTTATGGCACTCACACCCGGAAAATATACCCTTACAGTAAAAGCTGATGGCTACCAGGATTACAACCTGATCCTTACTATCACTGACGTTCCTTTCCTTCCTGAACAAAAGCAGGACTTCCAGTTAACTAAAGATCCTAACCCTAAATAATTCATCTTGTGCAATTAAATCTGACACGGCCAATCGCCTTTTTTGATCTGGAAACTACAGGAGTAAATGTAGCCTCCGATCGTATTGTAGAGATCTCCATACTAAAAATCAACCCGGACGGATCAAAAGATATTAAAACAAAAAAAATAAATCCTACCATCCCGATACCGCCTCAATCCAGCGCTATACATGGTATAAAGGATGAAGATGTTAAAGATTGTCCGACCTTTAAATCCGTTGCGCGTGAACTAAACACCTTCCTGGAAGGATGTGACCTGGCAGGATATAACTCAAACAAATTCGACATACCATTATTAGTTGAAGAATTTTTGCGTGCCGAAATCGATTTTGAAATGGCCGGGCGTAAATGCATTGATGTGCAAAATATTTTTCACAAAAAAGAGCAGCGAACACTTTCCGCCGCCTATAAATTTTACTGCAAAAAAGACTTGGAGAACGCTCATAGTGCCGAAGCAGATATCATTGCAACACAGGAAATACTGGAAGCGCAGCTTGATAAATATCCCGACCTGAAAAATGATGCTGCCTTCCTGCACGATTTTTCCATGCAAAATTCCGCAGTTGACCTGGCTGGAAGAATAATTTACAATAAAGAAGGCGTTGAAGTTTTCAATTTCGGAAAACATACTGGAAAATCGGTGGAAGTTATTTTTAAAACAGAACCGTCGTATTATCAATGGATGATGAACGGAGATTTCCCATTGTATACAAAAAAGATCATTACTCAGATTCGTTTACGGGGAGTGAGCAGTAAAACTAATTAGTTGTTGGTTGTTGATCCAACAAACCAACAACTGACAACCAATAACCGACAACATGAAAATCATCTGCATCGGCTTAAACTACGCCAATCACATTAAAGAAATGCAATCATTTAAAACAGACGCAGAACCTGTATTCTTTATGAAACCAGATACTGCGCTTGTCGTCGACAATAAACCCTTTTATCATCCTTCATTTTCGAAAGAGATACATCATGAAGTTGAGCTGGTATTAAAGATCTCGAAAACAGGTAAATATATTGATGCTGATTTCGCCAAAAATTATTACGATGAGATTGGTATTGGTATTGATTTTACAGCCCGCGACCTGCAGGCCAAATGCAAAGAAAAAGGCCACCCATGGGAAAAAGCAAAGGCATTCGACAGCTCCGCTCCGGTAGGAAAATTTTTACCTAAAAAAAAATTCGGTGACATAAACAATATTAATTTCCATTTAAATATTAACGAAACAACCGTTCAAAAGGGCAATACAGCCGACCTCCTGACTTCGTTCGATAATATTATTGCTTATGTATCCACCTTTGTAACACTCCGCCAGGGCGACATGATCTTTACCGGAACGCCTGAAGGTGTTGGCCCTGTAAAGATCGGCGATAAACTGGAAGCCTTTATTGAAGGTGAAAAGATGCTGGAATTTGAGGTGAAATAGGATTGGATTATTGTATGTGAAACTTCCTGCTGATAATCAATTCGCCATTCTGTAGCTGCAACAGGTAAATTCCCGAATTTAATCCGGCGAGATCAAATTCATCCATAAATTCGGTTTTGGCTCCATTATTCAGCACTTTACCAAACACTTCGCGACCGGAAAGATCGAATATATGTGCCTGAAAATTTTCCAGTGGCCTTTCGAAACTCATTGAAAGCTGAAATCTATCATTTCCCGGATTAAAAAACCGCAGGTTGCTTATAAACTCACTTTCCTCAATACCTGTAACTCCCTCAAAACATATATCATCAAACCATGCGTTAATACCGCCTGTATTGTGATTATTCAAAACCATCATTATAGCGAACGAATCGGGAATTGCGGCCGATTTGTATTTAAAATCAATACTAAACTTGGTATACGTACTTACTGATGATTTTTGCAACATTATAGCACTCGCTAATGCCTGACTTGTATCACCTCCAAAAATAAAATCCTCCGATGAGCCATTAACCAGGTACGCAAATACAGACAACGAGTCGGAAGCACCTCCATTATATTTAAAATATCCGGTGATCTTTTTGGGACGGGAAGTCATTGCTCCAAGTCCTATAAGATCCCCGTCATTATCCTTTGTCGCGATCATTTTCATCGCGTAACTTCCGCTGTTCTTATCAGTTGTTTTATTCAAGACAGGAGTTCCTGTACCTGAAAATAAAAAGCCAAATACATCTGCCATGGAGAACCAGGTATCTTTTGGATGCTCATAAACAAATGGCTGGCCAAACATCGTTGTATCGTTTTCAATTACCCAATTCTCAAAACTATTCTCAGTAAATGAAATGCATTGGGCGGGGGCAATGATAGCTGATGTTGAAATAAGTAAAAAGAGTATAGATTTTTTCATTGTAGCTAAGATATTTTGGTAATCGCTATATATATAGAATTAATGACTTACAAAAACAGTTATTGCACAATCAATTTATTTACCAAAGATACTCCATTGATCGTAAGCCTCGTGAAATATATCCCTTTAGCGATATCCGCTTCCTTTACATTAAACAGGTATGAATACGGTCCGGCTTGTTTTTTATCGTCAAGAAGTATTTGTATTGATCTGCCATATACATCAATCAGGTCGAGCCTTACAGAACAAGCCTCAGCCAGGATATAATTTACAGTTACACTTTCATTGGCCGGATTGGGGTACACCAAAAAATTACTACTCTCTGTTAATTCATTAATGCCGACTTTTGGAACTCCCGGACGAATACTATCACGATAAGCGACGCGTGTATTTGCAGATCCTGTGACATCAATTTCCAATACAGGGACCCTTTTGCCAGCCGCTAACCACTTGTATTCATATTGCTTTGGCAAGGGCAATGAAAGACCAAAACTTAATGTTGAATAATAGATAGTATCAGTAATATACAATGTTGATTTAACCTTAAGTGCCGGGAATGTACCATAGGGAGTTTTAACTGTCCCCCATCCTTCTACTTCATTAACGCGCTTTTTACGCTGTCCGAAATAACCGATCCCGGGAATCGAAAACACATATTTAGAAATGGTGGAATCCTTATTGCCGTAATTTATCGGAAACTTATAAACCACATCTACAGAATCATATTTCACTGACATTGGAACACTGTTGATTGTTGAACCAAAACCAACAATGGAATATTCAGCAGTACTGTTCTTAAAAAAATTGTATGAATTTTCAAGAGTAATCTGCGAAAAAGCATTAAAATCCGGCGCCTTTTGAGCAAAGTTGGCCTTATATTTCGGACTAAGTGGATTGTTAAAATACAACTGATAAGCAAAAAGAGTTGAAGTCACTTTTACAAAAGTATCAACGTACTGGATGGTTGGGTTCAATAAAGAATAATCCCAGGTATAGTTTGTTCCTGTAAGCGCCGGATCAGGGATCCCGCTAACCGTAGCGTTACTCATCCGAATAGTATCATCTTTAGATAAAAGATCGGCCGTTGTAATTGTTATTTGTGAAACACCGGTAAAAGCGACTAATAGCAACAATATAGTTACCTTAAAGTAATTTTTTTCCATATGATTTTGGGGTTACCGACAAATAACTAATATAATACTTTAAACACAAATTTCAAAACACACAAATCACCCCATTATCATGCAAAATGCCTTTAACATTGATAATTGAAGATTGATTTAGTAGGTTTGTACACGTAGCAATATATAGATTATGCGGGAATTAAATAAGTATAAATTGTGCGTATGGTAGTACACTGAAAAAAACAAAGGTTTTATGGCACAAACAGGTGAAAATAAAAAGACAGGTACCCGGGAAGAGTTATCGTTTGAACAATTCAAAAAAATAGTTCTCGATGATTTCCGGATTGTTAATGAAAGCCGCGAAGCGAGTTTAATGGGTCGCAAAGAGGCTCTTACCGGAAAAGCAAAATTCGGAATTTTCGGTGATGGAAAAGAAGTGCCGCAGATAGCAATGGCAAAGGTGTTTCGTGACGGAGATTTTCGTTCTGGCTATTACCGTGATCAAACCTTTATGTTCGCAACCGGCAATCTTACTTTACAGGAATGGTTCGCAGGCCTGTATGCGCATGCGGATTTAACCGCAGAGCCCATGAGTGCCGGGCGTCAGATGGGAGGACATTTTGGCACACAAAGCGTTAACCCGGACGGAACATGGAAAGATCTGATGAAAATAAAAAATTCTTCTTCGGATGTTTCTCCTACTGGCAGCCAGATGCCGCGTTTACTCGGCCATGCAATGGCTTCCAAATATTATAAAATAAATCCCGAATTACAGGCAGGTAAATTCAAACTATTCTCTGACCAGGGTAATGAGGTCGCGTTCGGAACCATCGGAGATGCAAGCACTTCGGAAGGTTTGTTCTGGGAAACCATAAACGCCGCCGGCGTAATGCAAATACCAATGCTTGTTTCCGTTTGGGATGACGGCCATGGCATTTCGGTTCCCAAAAAATATCAAACAACCAAGGAAAGTATTTCTGAAATTTTAAAAGGCTTTCAGCGAGATGAGAACGGGAAAGGATTTGAAATATTCAAAACCAAAGGATGGGATTATGCCCATCTCTGTGAAACCTATGAAAAAGCGATAAAGATCTGCCGCGAAGAACATGTTCCTGTGCTCATCCATGTGGAAGAAGTTACACAGCCTCAGGGCCACAGCACATCCGGTTCACATGAGCGTTATAAATCGAAAGAACGCATGGATTGGGAAAAAGAATTTGATGGGATAAAAAAAATGCGGGAATGGATTATTGAAAGCGCGATTGCAACCGATGAAGAATTAAATCAAATTGAAAACAATGCAAAAACAGCTGTAAGACAAGCTAAGAATGCGGCCTGGGCGGCGTACCTTAATCCCATTCTGAGTGAAGCACGTGACGTCGCTTCAATATTTGATGAAATTGCCGCGGAAAGTGCTTGTGCAGGAGACATCAGAACAATAAAAGCCCAACTGCTTGCCGATACCGAGCCCGCCCGAAAAGATATTGTCGGAAACGCTAAAAAAGTGTTGCGATTGATACGCAATGAAAATTTTTCATCCAGACAAAAACTGATTGATTGGCTGAATTTATCTAACATCGAAAATCACGATCGATACAATTCATTCCTTTACAGCCAGTCGCCTCTATCGGTTTTAAATGTACAATCCAGCGCCATCGAATATCCGGGCGACAACAAAGATTGTGATGGCCGTGAAATTTTACGGGATAATTTTGACGCTATTCTGAATAAATATCCTGAAGTTCTGATCTTTGGTGAAGATTCGGGGAAAATTGGCGGAGTAAATCAAGGACTTGAAGGTTTACAAAAAAAATACGGCGAAGACCGCGTATTTGATACAGGCATTCGTGAAGCTACTATCATTGGTCAGGCTATAGGTATGGCCATGCGCGGCCTTCGACCCATAGCCGAGATCCAGTACCTTGATTATTTATTGTATGCATTACAGATCATGAGCGATGATCTCGCGACAATCCAGTACCGTACCAAAGGCCGTCAAAAAGCACCTGTAATTATTCGCACACGCGGGCACCGCTTTGAAGGAGTCTGGCATAGCGGCTCACCGATGGGTATGATTATACATGCATTGCGTGGCATGCATGTATGCGTTCCCCGCAATATGACACAAGCAGCAGCTTTTTACAACACCCTGCTTCAATCGGACGAACCTGGCATAGTGATAGAGCCGCTCAACGCCTATCGTTTAAAAGAACAGGTCCCCTCAAATTTCGGAGAATTTAAAATCGCGCTTGGCATACCCGAAGTTATTTACGAAGGAACTGATGTGACTGTAATAACCTATGGCTCCTGCTGCCGTGTCGCACTTGAAGCAGCTGCACTGTTGAAAGAAGTCGATATAACTGTTGAAATTATTGATGTACGCACTCTTTTACCATTTGATATTCACAACACTCTTGTTGAATCATTAAAGAAAACAAACCGTGTGGTATTTCTTGATGAAGATGTTCCCGGAGGTGCGAGTGCCTATATGATGCAAAAAGTTTTGGAAGACCAGGGAGGGTATCAATACCTCGATTCAACTCCACATACATTAACTGCCAAAGAACACCGTCCCCCATACGGCAGTGATGGCAGCTACTTCAGCAAACCGAGTGCCGACGATGTATTTGATAGTGTATATAATATAATGCACGAGCTTGATCCGGGTAAGTTTCCTGCTATTTATTAAATGTAATTCGTATAGCCCTGGGCGCAAGCTCCCCTCTTGAGAGGGGCAAGGGGTGTGTAAAAAAAATAGTTAATCAACGTCGTTCAATTCCATGAAGAAACCAGCCTTCAAACGGAGAATTATACCCTATAATCAAGAACTAAAGGAATTAGCGAGACGACTCCGGAATAACAGCACATTGGGCGAAATACTATTGTGGAAACAACTCCGTAACTATCAAATTTATGGCTATGATTTTCACAGACAAAAACCACTATTGAACTACATCGTGGATTTTTATTGTGCCGAATTAAAACTGGTAATTGAAGTTGATGGCCAAAGCCATGATCATGAGACTGTATACCTGAAAGATATTAAGCGTCAGGCTGAATTAGAAGAGTATGATCTGCATTTTATACGATTTCGCGAAACGGAAATACGCCAGAATATTCATGGAGCTATAGATGTTATTGAAAACTATATCGAAGAATTTGAAAAACACACCCCTCGCCCCTCTCAAGAGGGGAAGTCAGACCCACGTGCCGAAAAAAACAACAGATGAAAAAAATTACCGAATCCGACTCCAAATACACTCAGCTTGAAAACATGAGTGTAAAGGAATTGCTCACCAATATTAACAAGGAAGACAAAACCGTTCCGCTTGCCATAGGAAAGATCATTCCTAAAGTTGAAAAGCTGGTAAACGCAATTGTAAAAAAAATGAGATCAGGCGGACGCCTATTTTATATCGGAGCGGGAACCAGCGGACGTTTGGGAATTGTGGATGCATCGGAATGTCCACCTACTTATGGTGTGCCACAGGGAATAGTAATCGGTTTAATTGCCGGGGGTGATAAAGCCATTCGTAAAGCGGTTGAATTCGCGGAAGATGACACTGAGCAGGGCTGGAAGGATCTGCAGCAGTATAAAATAAATACAAAAGATGTGGTGATCGGCATTACCGCTTCAGGTACTACGCCCTATGTTATGGGCGCGTTGAAAAAATGTAATTCAAAAGGAATAGCTACTGCCTGCATTACCTGTAACCCTGGAAGTCCGGTATCACAGGAAGCTAACTATCCTTTGGTGGCAGTAGTTGGGCCGGAGTTTGTTACAGGAAGTACCCGTATGAAAGCAGGAACAGCCCAAAAACTTTTGTTAAATATGATCTCTACCTCTGTAATGATAAAACTGGGTCGTGTGCGCGGCAACAAAATGGTTGATATGCAGCTTAGCAACAACAAACTGGTTGATCGCGGCAACAAAATGATCATGCGCGAGTTGAACATGAGTTATTCAAAGGCAAAAGTATTACTGCGTAAATATGGAAGCGTCAGAAAGGCTGTTGATGCGTTTAAGAAGAAGTGATTTACCCGCTACTTCATTGTTTCTGCCTCCAAAATCTATTTATCTTTTTCTTACCTTCGCAATACAACAATTTGAAGTTTCAAATTAGTAATCTTTAATTCCTCTTCCCATGCCAAAAGGATTTTATAACATCCCGACTGCCATTAATGAATCGGTAAAAAACTACGCGCCGGGTTCACCTGAACGAAAAGAATTACAAGCCATGCTGGCTCAATTACGTTCGGTACAGGTTGATGTACCCATGTATATTGGAGGAAAAGAAATAAGAACAAATAAAAAGATGCGGCTGGCTCCCCCGCACGATCACAAACATACACTTGGTCATTTTCACGGGGGCGACAAGTCACATGTAAAACTCGCGATCAAAGCCGCTCTTTCAGCAAAAAAGAACTGGGAAAAATTACCCTGGGAGCAGCGCGCAGCCATATTTTTAAAGGCAGCTGACCTTATTGCCGGACCCTATCGCGCCAAACTGAACGCAGCTACCATGCTGGGTCAATCAAAAAATGTGTTCCAGGCTGAGGTTGATTCCGCTTGCGAGATCGTCGATTTCCTGCGTTTTAATGTACAATACATGAGTGAAATCTACAAACAACAGCCCCTCACCGTTTCCGGTTCTGGTGTCTGGAACCGTGTAGAACACCGACCACTGGAAGGGTTTTTATTCGCGCTCACACCTTTTAATTTCACGGCAATTGCCGGAAATTTACCAACCTCATGCGCCATGATGGGCAATGTAGTGGTATGGAAACCCGCCAACTCAGCTATATACTCGGCAAACGTGCTGATGGAAATATTTATGAAAGCAGGCTTACCGGCAGGTGTTATAAACCTTGTTTATGTATCTGGACCGGAAGCGGGAGATGTGATCTTCTCCCATCCTGATTTTGCCGGAATACACTTCACCGGCTCAACCGAGGTATTCCGCAATGTGTGGAAAACCATTGGCAACAACATTCACATCTATAAATCATATCCACGTATTGTGGGTGAAACCGGGGGAAAAGATTTCATTATAGCACACAACACCGCCGATTTAAAAGTATTGGTTACGGCCTTATCCCGCGGTGCATTTGAATACCAGGGACAAAAATGTTCGGCGGCATCACGGGCCTATATCCCTAAAAGCATTTGGCCAAAAGTAAAAGAGTTATTGCTGGCCGATCTGAAGTCCTTTAAAATGGGGCCGACAGAAGAGTTTGGCAACTTCATTAATGCGGTTATTGACGAACGATCATTTGATAAACTGGCAGGCTATATTGACCGTGCTAAGAAGGACAAGAAAGTAGAAATTATTGCCGGAGGCAAATACAATAAATCGAAAGGTTATTTTATTGAACCAACCATATTACTCGCGAAAGACCCGTATTACGTTACCATGTGCGAAGAGTTGTTCGGCCCGGTATTAACCATTTATGTTTACGACGATAACAAGTTTGAAAAAACACTTGACCTCGTGAACAACACTTCCAATTATGCACTAACAGGTGCAATAATTTCTCAGGATCGCTACTCCATTGACCTCGCCACTAAAAAACTATACCAGGCAGCCGGCAATTTTTACATTAACGACAAATGCACCGGTGCTGTAGTAGGCCAGCAGCCATTTGGCGGAGCCAGGGGCTCAGGCACTAACGACAAAGCCGGTTCAATGATAAATCTCTTGCGCTGGGTTTCTCCGCGCACTATTAAGGAAACTTTTGTGCCTCCAACAGATTATAGATATCCGTTTATGCAAAGTGATAAATAAAAGAATGAATCATCAGACACATCTGTTCCAAATGGATGGAGTATGTCTGACTGCGTCAGGGGTATAAATGAGTTAGTGGTAAGTTATGAAAAAGAAAATATTCATTAGTTACTCGGACAACGACAGAAACAAAATGCGCTCCGTAGAAAGACTGATTAATGCTACAAATACGTTTACACCTATTATAATTGCCGACAACAGGCAAATTTTATTACAGCTCACAGAAAAAGTTAAGACCGGCATTTTTGAATCTGACTATTTTGTTCCAATTCTAACTCGAAATTCAATTTCATCGCAATGGGTGAATCAAGAAATTGGTTTTGCCAATGCAATAAATAGAAAAACAATACCAATCGTTGAAAAACAATTAATAGACATTTTAAAAGGTTTCATTCATAAACAACTTGATCTTTCATATTTGTTTGAAGGAAATGCAGAAAATAAAAGATCCGAAGCATCAAAATTTTCAAGCATAAGTAAGATATTAGTTACTGACTTGTTATTGGAAAATAATGTAACTCCAAAAGTAATATCACTTGAAAATCTATTTCCTGGAAAATGGCGAAATATTTATATGATAGCAGACGGAAGAACAGGTAGCGAAGAATTTGAAATAAGAGAGGGGAATAAATATATTATCAAGGGTAAGCATATGTTTAATTTAGAAAACATCTCTATTGACCTGAAGAAAAATAAAATTAAGTTTAAGAAAGTTGGAATTCCGCCAGACAATCGCTTCGCGAATGATGATATCAATATTTTAGAAATTAGCAAAAAATACGAAGGACTGGAAGATGGAACTACAAAAATTTCATATTACAGAATAGATTAACCTAATCGGGTAGGCGGCTCTACCATAAAATTCTGACTGAGTGCGCCTCTAACACCACAATAATTGCGGGCCTCATATAAAGCGGTTCATTAAATTACGGAGCTACTTTAAGGTAATGTTCGAGCATTGATTCGTGACCAGACTTTGCTAATCTTTTCTAAGTGATTGTTGTTGCCAAAACAAAGCATTGGGCAGTAGCCCAAACCGTTTGCTGGTAATAGCACGCCTATTCGCTCCAAAACAAAAGCGGGATGTAGTTAAACCACATCCCGCTTTATATTTTTTTTCGAAGAACCTGCTACTCCATCTGTATCATTTTGAAAGGAACGTTGATGATAGCCTGGTAATCTTCACCAGCCTCCAACATATCCTCATCATCCTCTTCGTAGTGCCAGTTAATGGTAACCGAACTGCCTCCTTTGTGAATGGCTTCCAGCTTTTTAAAAACGTCCAAAATACACTTCGATGAACTTGTATTGAAGTATTCCAACTGGATAATTACGCTGGTAGCGGATTGCGGTTTGCCCGCATATTTTTCAAGTGAGTCAACCAAAGGCTTGTAAAACTCAATTGAGTTTTCGGGTATAGACCTTCCTTTAATTTCCAAAAAACCTTTTTCTACGTCAAAGTTAATGGTTGGGGTCTTGGGACTTCCTTCAATAGATATTTTTTCCATAATTTTTTATGATTGTGCTATTTTAATATTTAATGTGAAAAACGATAAAGCGTCATCAACATGCATAAAGTTATAATTCAATTTCTGGCCTGTTTTGCGGGCAATATCAATCATACCCAAACCACCTCCACCCTTATCCGACATCATCCCGTTATCCAGAACCTGTTTGTAATAGTCTTTTAACTCCTCTTTCGAAAGAGTGTTAATATGATCCAATTTAGCTTTTAAAGAACTTACGTTAGGGTTTTGAATGTAATTACCCGTAATGATATTATACTGGCTGTCAACCTTCCCAATCATGAAAATGGCCGCCCGTATACGGTTGCTGCTATCTGTTGTTTGCTGCTCATCCATGTGATGATACAGGTTTTGCAAACATTCCACCAGCACATTATATACTTTTTTCTTAATCTTCGGCTCTTCCTGGAGGTTATCCAGCTTTGACTCCATAATCTGGAGGATCGATGTAAGCAATTCTGATGTAATATCTCCTTTGAATGAAAGCATAATATTATTACGCTCCATCCGGTTATAAAAATCGTAGATGTCTAACATCATAATTACCCCAGAATTGAAAGGACAAATATATAAAAGGTTAGATAAAAAACAACAAAAAACCTTTTAATCAATTTTAAAGATAAACGTATTGCCTTTAATGGTCAATGACACTGAATTATCGCAGGCATTGTTATGGGCTCCCGCAGCATCAACAGAATAGTCAATGGTGCGTGTAGCCTTTCCACTCGGGGTAATATCAATTATGCCGCTGCTTATGTATGTACAATTAGTTGCTTTAACCAGCGCAGTTTTAATAGTTGTTGTATACGTTAAACCGGATCTGTTTGTACCGGTTGCATTACCGGTAACATGCACTTCTTCATTGGAAGCACCCTGGTTAACAAGAGTGAAGGTGCGCGTTCCCGCCCATTTCAACCACCAGCTGGCATTTGCACAGGTTCCGTCATTAACTGTTGTAGTATACGAGTTTGATGTTTTGCTGATAATGATGTCGTGAGCATTGTAAGTTATACCATTTACAGAATATTTAACAAGGCTGTCAATAGTAACTCTAGCAGTGAGTGAGGTTGCCCATGCTGTATCAAATAACATTGAAAGACGGCCTTTTCTGAAACGGCCATCACTGTCTGTAAAACCTGTTGTCGGAAGACCTGTAGCATCTCTGTCATAATCAACCCACATCCTGCGGGGCCAATAACCGGTTGTGCCATTTGAATCAATATAAATATAAGGCCCGGCCCCAACAGCAATTTTACTGCCACTGATTCCTTTTTGTTGAACTGCTCTTGAATTAGTGGATGGCATTATCGCTGTAAACTCCGCCTCACAAAGAGCATTATCTGTGGCTGATTGAGTTTCCGTATCGGTTTCGGGTTTTTTACAGGAGTTTAAAACAGCTCCCACAAAAGTGGCTATAAGGAGAGTAGCAAAAATACTTTTTTTCATTTTACTGGGATTTGGTTGGTAGTTGGTAGTTAGACACTACCTTTTATAATTGGTTTAATAACCCAGCAAATGTATACGAAAAAAGGATGAATTGCAATATTTTTTTGAGTTGAAAAGAATAGAAATCGAATAGCTAATAGTCTAATAATCAACTTATAACTCTTATACTTTGATCCCAACAATAAGTACATCGTCCACCTGTTCGTTTTTACCCTTCCAGGCGCTAAATGCCTCTTCCAGCATTTCATGTTGTTTATTTAAGGGTAATTTCCATTGCCTGGTCAACATTTCAGCAAAACGCTTTACCATGAATTTCTTACCATTTTCACCGCCAAACTGATCGGCAAAACCATCAGTAAACATATAAATTACGTCGCCTTTTTTTAGTTGCCGAGAATGCTGTGTAAAGCTTCTCTCCTGCCCAAAATGCGAACCGCCGATAGGGAACTTATCTCCATTAATCTTTTGAATAACATCAGGAACATTATCACTTAATACATACAGCGTACGATAGGCGCCGGCATATTGCAGCTCATTTTTTTGCGTATCAAAAACACATAATGATACGTCCATTCCGTCTTTGCTTTCAACACCTATTTGCCCTTGTTTTAAGGCCGCCTGCACTCCTTTATGCAACTGGTTTAATATTTCAGCAGCCTCTGTTATCCCATTTTCAATCACTATCTGGTTCAGGAGATTGTGGCCTATCATACTCATAAATGCACCGGGGACGCCATGCCCGGTACAATCAACCGCAGCAATTACTTTCTTATTTCCCTTTTCATAAAACCAATAAAAATCACCACTCACTATATCACGGGGTTTATACAACACAAATGATTCGGGAAACGCCCGGAATATATCATTGAGCGGCGGCAATATGGCATCCTGTATTTTTCGGGCATATTCTATACTGCTGGTTATATCACGGTTTTTTTCGGCTAGCTGAACTGTTCGCTGCTCAACCATTCGTTCCAGCACACGCTTCTGACGGGCCACACGCAACCTATAACCCCAGGCACCGAAAAGTCCGGTTAATACAAATGAGGTATAGGCCCAACTGGTTTTATACCATGGAGGACGAACGGTTATATTGATATTTGTCCCTACATTATTCCAGACTCCATCGCTGTTGGAAGCTTTTACCCTGAAAACATATTCGCCGGGACTCAGCTCAGGGTATTCAGCAATGTTACGGTTAGTTGGGGGAGTCCAATCATTTTGAAGACCTTCCATTTTCCAGGAATACTTGTTACGGGTAGGATCATCAAAATCAAGTGCTGTAAATTCGAATGAAAAAGAGTTTTCTTTATTTGAAACTTCGATATGTTTTTTAAATGAAATTGAAGTGTCTAACTGAACTTCTTTATTAAACCTCTTATATGAAGTAATATACACAGGTGGGATATGACTGCTTGACATTAACTGATCAGGATAAAAAACACTTAATCCGTTGAGTCCACCGAAAAATAATTCTCCCCTTTTTCCTTTGAAATAGGCTCCCTGATTAAACTCTTCATCCTGTAAGCCATCATCAGGCCCATAATTTGTGAATGCCGAACCTTCAACATTTTCATCATTAGGATTAAATTTACTCAATCCACTATTCGTACTCATCCATAGATTACCATTATTATCAGACAAAATAGAATAGATATAATTATTAGGAAGTCCATCCTTTTTATAATAACGGGTGAACAAATTATTGGCTACATCAAACTTGTTTAATCCATTATCCGTAGCTATCCATGCGATCTTGTTCTTGTCGATGTAAATACAATTGACAATATTCGAACTTAATGAGTTTTTATTTGATTCGTCATGTTTATAAATCTGAATTCTGTTTGTTTTAATATCAAAAATATTCAATCCTCCCCCATTAGTTCCTATCCACAATTTATTATTAGAGTCGAATCCCAAAAAATAAATGCTATTGGAACTAAGTCCGTTGTTCATCGTAAATTTTGAAAATGTTTCATCGGTTTTATCTATTCTATAAAGTCCGTCTTCAAGCGAACCGATCCAAACACCATTCTTATGCTCCGCAAGGCAAGTGATATTTTGCCCGCTCAAAAAACTGTTCGCTGCTACAAATTGTTTAAATATATTCTTCTGCAAATTCAATTTAACAAGCCCACCACCCCAGGTGCCAATCCAATAGATACCATCCTTATCTTTAAGTAAACTAAGCACACCCTGCAGACTTCCATAATTAATATCCTTGGGTAAAGTGACCGCTTTCCGTGTTACCTGATCTATAATATTTAATCCTTTATTACTTGTTCCAAGAAAAAGTTTGCTTCCATCTACCAATACTGACATTATATCGTTACTCTTCAAAGCTCCACCTTCAAAATCCTGCATTGTAATAGTTCTAAACTTAAGTTTACCCGGCTGAAAAAAATCAACTCCCAGATCTGTCCCGACCCACATGTATCCGGACACATCAAAATATATGCATTGAATATTATTACTTGACAAACCTCCAGTCTTTTGATCACTGTTAATAGTTGTTAATTCCTTTTTCTTCTCATCAATAACAAGTATCCCTTTTCCTTCAGTGCCTAAATATGAAATGTTTTCAGGACTTTTATAAGAACATGTAATTTGAAAAGGTTCTCCTGGCTTATAGAATGATTGGATAAGTTTAACGAAATCATTATCAATGATATTAAGCGTATTAATATCAAGCACTTTTATTCCGCTTTTTCTTGTAGAAATGTAGACCCTTTGATTCTTGTCAAACACCGCCTTGGATATACTAAATTGACCCAAACCCAGTATGGGGATAGATTTAAACACTCCATTCTGCCTATCAAATTTACTCACGCCTAATGATGTTACAACCAACACTTGCTTATCGTATGGATTCTCTAATACTAAATAAATTTCACATTCACCAGCAGCGCTATTATAGCTTGAATCCAAAAAAAATCTCTTCACCGCAAAAGTTTTTGGATCTATTGCATTTAATCCATTTGCTGTTGCAACCCACACGGTATTATCACTGCCATAAAGCATCCCTTTAATCGTATTATCGCTTATGGTATTTTTATCCTTTTCAACATGAACAAGTCTTTTGAATTTGTCCGCTTGGGGGATGTAAATACTTATTCCGTTATTCACTGACCCGATCCATATTCGTTTCTCATTATCCTGAATCAGTGTTGTAACAGTACTTCCCGCTAAACTTTGCTTATTATCCAAATCGCTATAGTAGCTGGTTATTTTATTCCCATCATACCTGTTCAATCCATCCTGCGTACCAAACCACATAAAGCCACGGCTATCCTGGAATACACAATTTACAGTTGATTGCGTTAATCCCTGCTTGGATGTGATATGACGTAATTTAAAATTGTTCTTCTGAGCGGTTAAGGTAATTGCTGGTAAAAGAATAAAAAACAAAATGCGACCAAAGCATGAAGCTGCTCCGCAGAAATATTTATTAAACAAAATTAGTATACTCAGCTTTCGCATTTTCAAATTTACATTCTTAAACCGATTATCAGTATATCATCAACCTGCTCATTAACTCCGCGCCATTTTTTGGTAGCCTGGTCCAGCAACTCCTTTTGCCTGGGCATATCTTCCGCCTGAATGGACTGAAGCAGGCTTAACAGGCTTTTGTATTTAAATTTTTTACCGTTTTCACCTCCAAACTGATCGGCATAACCATCCGTAAAAATATAAACAGTGTCGCCTTTCTGCAATTGTACGGAAACATCGGTAAATACCTTTTTCATTTGACTATGTCCACCTATGGAAAGTTTATCGGGTTTATATTCAACAACCTCATTATTGCGTATTAAAACCAAGGGCCTGTTAGCTCCTGCATATTCAAGCGTATTCTTTTTGAGATTAATGGTGCAAAAAGCAATATCCATGCCATCCCTCACTTCATCTACTCCGCTCCTTTTTAAAGTTTCAAGCACTTTTTCATCAAGCGAATTCAAAACAAGCGAAGGTTTATTTATACTTCTATCTTTGGTTACCTGGTTAAGTATATTATTACCGATCATACTCATCAGTGCCCCCGGCACACCATGTCCTGTACAATCAGCAGCGGCAAGAAGCAGGTATTCCTCAACAAAGGCAAACCAGAAAAAATCGCCACTCACAATATCTTTGGGTCTGAATAAAATAAACGATTGCGGACACGTTCTCTTCAACACTTCCCGATCAGGTAAGATAGCAGCCTGAATACGTTTCGCATAATTAATACTGTCCAATATATCCTTGTTCTTTTGCTCGATCACAACACTCTGCGCCCGTATTTTACCTTCCAGACGTAAACGTTCCCGTATATCACGGGCATAAATCACAATGGCCGGACGGCCCGCAAATGGAGCCACTTTGGCACTGCACTCAACCGGAATCAATTCGCCGCCGGCAGTTAAAAAAGGAATGTCATCATAGATCATGCCTCCCTTTTCCCATACATCGGCTACAATACTGGAACTTTTACCGAGGTATTCTTTGGGATGCAGATCGAAAAGAGATTTCTCTTCCAATTGCTTTACCTGATACCCCAGCAATGCGGCAGCGCTTGGATTGGCCTGGTGTATACGACCATCAACTATATCAATAACAAGTATCGCATCATTGGCCTGTTCAATAATACTTTCAGAATTATTTTTCTCATTGGCCGAGGCTTTGACCTGGTCTTTATATTTTTTCACCTTGGTTATTAAATACAGATCCTTGGCAATGTAAATCGCCAGAAAAATAATAAGTGCTATGCTTAATGTGTTTAACATTTTATTTTAATGATTCTATTATCGGGAAGATCAATGCGGGATTCAAAAATTCACCTACCCGATCCGGTCGTGATACATAGCGCACAATACCGTTCTTATCAACCAGGAAAGATGCCGGAAGCGGGATCCCCTCCTCATACTTTTCGGCAAAACCATGATCATACTCTGAAAGCTGAACACCATAAGTCATTGCCGTCCGTTGACCTTCATCCGCCAATATTTTAAAATCAAGACCAAGTTTTATTACCATTTCCTTATTAACTCCCACCGGATCCGGACCAATGGCCAATACCATAACGTTCTTATCAATAAATTTTTCTCTATTCTTTTCGTATGTTCTCAACATCATGTGACAACCGGGACACCAATCGCCGCGTACAAAGATCAGCAGCAAATGTCTTCCTTTAAATTGATCGAGACTCACCTGCTGCTCATACTGATCCGGCAAAGAAAACCCGGGAGCCGGTATACCAATTTGCACTTTATAGCCTCCTTTAGTTGCTGCCAGTAACTGACGTTCATCTTTCAATATCCCATATGCCAATATCCCCGCAAAAATAATTACCGGCGATGGCAACACCCATGCCTGCCATGAAGCCATAAAAATTATATTGCCCAGTACCCAGGTTAGTATAGCGAGTATTAATACAAGAGGTTCGTACCAGGGGTAACGGGTGTAGGAAAATGTTTTAAAAAAAACGATCCTTACAATAGAGGCGCAGGCCGCCAAAAAGACGGCTAATGTTATGTATGGAAAAGTCAGGAATGGAAAATCAATAGAAACACCAAGCAGTATGGCCGAACCAAAAACGGTCGAAAATTGGTACCAGCTGGTGTATTTCGAAACTTCTTTCATGGCCGCAAAGTAAGCCCCCAAACACAACAGCGAAATGGCCAAACGAAAATCGAACCAAAAAAGAGGAACGGCAATAAGCAGAAAAATTATGCCTACGGTTGTAGACTTATGAATTTGCTTCATTATCTATAAAAAAACTTACAATCAAATATAGTAAAACGCTTTGTTATATCTACTTTAGCACTTTACGCAATTAACACAGTATAAATACTTTATGGACAAAAAAGTACAACAGGAGTGGTTTTGCAACTGGTTTAATACACCTTATTATCACATACTTTACAAAAACCGCAATACAAATGAGGCTGAAATTTTTATTGATAACTTATTAACCAAAATTGATCTGCCTCCAAATGCCCGGATCGTTGATGTTGCCTGCGGCAAAGGCCGCCATGCTATTTACCTGAATAAAAAGGGATTTGATGTAACCGGAATTGATATCTCGGAAGAAAGTATTAAGCATGCGAGAGTGTTTGAAAATGACACCCTTCATTTTTCCGTTCACGACATGCGTAAAACTTTTATTACCAATTATTTTGATGCCGCGCTTAATTTATTTACAAGCATAGGCTATTTTAAAACTGAACACGAGAACGGACTTGCAATAAGGTCAATGCATTCGGCACTTAAAAAGAAAGGAAAAGTGGTGATCGATTTTTTCAACGCTGTTACCGCAATGAAGAATATTGTTGAAAATGAAGAAAAGACTATTGACGGGATCGCCTTTAAGATAAAAAAGCAATTGGCTGGTAAAACACTTGTCAAACACATTGAATTTGACACAAATGGAAAACATTTTCAATTTAGCGAAGAAGTTTTGATGCTTACATTGAGCGATTTCGAAAAACATTTTAGTTCTATCGGTTTTAAAACTTTAAATTTGTTTGGCGATTATTCGCTCAACACATTCAGAACGGAACAATCCGAAAGGCTGATAATTGTTGGAGAAAAAATATGATATACCCGCTATATATTATTTTATTTTTTGGAGCCTTATTAAGCGGCCTCAGTGTTTTATGGCTAAAAATAAGCTCACGTAACCTTAAACTTATTTTATCCTTCAGCGGAGCCTACCTTTTCGCAATAAGTGTTCTGCATCTGATCCCGGATATATATTCCGGAGGCGACGGATCAATAGGCATTTATATTTTAGCCGGATTTTTTCTGCAGATATTCCTTGAGTTTTTCTCAGAAGGAATTGAACATGGGCACATACACATACACGCCGGTCATGGTAAAACTTTTCCTTTAACTATCATGCTGAGCTTATCTGTACACTCTTTCCTCGAAGGAATGCCTTTGTCACAAAATGCCGATCAGATCAGCGAAAGTAATAAACAATTGCTTGTGGGCATACTTCTTCACAATGTACCCATCGCTATAGCACTCATGACCATGCTGAAAGAATCAAAGGTCGGAAAGAGCATGGCACTATTCTCCCTCATCGCATTCGCGGCAATGGCACCACTGGGAGCGCTTGTGAGCCGGCTTATTGGAACATCCGTTATAAATATCGCGGATTATTTTAATAATATCATGGCTGTTGTGATAGGTATATTTCTTCACATCTCAACCACCATACTCTTCGAATCGAGTGAGAATCACCGGTTCAATTTATTGAAATTCCTTATTATCCTTTTGGGAGCTGGATTAGCTTTGTTCAGCTTGTAAAAACACCGATCACCTTCACTTCAACCCTTCCAACGCTTTTTTAATACCGTCAAAATCCGGATAGTCGCCGGCATTTTCAAGAATCTCAGCGAAACGAACAATACCATCTTTATCGATAACAAATGAAGACCGCTTGGCGACTCCTTTCAAGCCTACACTCCATACATCATACATACAACCAAAAGCGGCAATAGCCTCTTTATTAAAATCTGACAAAAGCGGGAAATTAAGATTCTGATCGGCCTTGAATCTATTCAGAGTAAAAGGCATATCAACTGAAATGCCGAAAACCTGGGCATTCATGTTATTATATAAAGTGAGTTCATCCCGTGTCTGGCACAATTCTTTTGTACATGTACCTGTAAAAGCCGCCGGAAAGAACAGCAATACTACATTTTTGCCCTTAAAATCAGCGAGTTTAACAATCTTTTTGTCAGAATCCGGTAATTCAAACAAGGGAGCTTTTTGACCAATTTCAACTTTCATTTTTGATAATTTATTAAAGTTTATACTCTATTTTAATTGAGGGTTTGAAGGTAGTAAAAGAACTTATTATTTATTAAATTTGTTGCAATAATAAACCCTTAAAATCAATAAACAAAATGATAACAACATTGGTAGGAAAACAAGCTCCTTCATTTAAAGCAAAGGCTGTCGTTAAAGGCGGAGAAATCATTAATGATTTTTCTTTGGAACAATATATTGGAAAAAAAATGGTGGTATTTTTCTTTTATCCGAAAGATTTCACCTTTGTTTGTCCAACTGAACTTTTCGCGTTCCAGGAAAAACTGGCTGATTTCGAAAAACGAAATACAGTTGTGGTTGCCTGTTCAACGGATACCGAACAAAGCCACTGGGGCTGGCTGCAAATGCCTAAAAAAATGGGCGGTATACAAGGTGTTACATACCCGATAGTCGCAGACACCACAAAAACCATTGCTGCTAATTATGGCGTGCTTACAGGCGATTATTACACTAATGAGTCAGGTGAGTTGTGCACAACAGGTTCAATGATCGCATACCGCGGTTTATTTATTATGGACAAAAAAGGTGTTGTTCGCCATCTATTGATCAACGATCTGCCGTTGGGCCGCAATGTCGATGAAGCAATTCGCATGGTTGATGCCATTCAGTTCAATGAAGAAAACGGAGAAGTTTGTCCGGCCAACTGGACAAAAGGAAAAGAAGCCATGAAAGATACACATGAAGGTGTTGCTGATTACCTGGCTAAGCATTGATATAGTTGTTGGTTGATAGTTGTCGGTTGTTAAAAATAAAACAACTGACAACTAACAACTGACAACATTAATAACTCATCAAAAGTTCTTCTCAAAAAAACTCAACACAGCCTCACGCGTTTAAGTTCATTATAGAACATAACGGTTTGATTAACAGAAACAACCTTGTCGGCTAAACCATGCCCCAAATATAGGGGGACAAGTACCTTTGATGCATTCAGCAAAGCATTATCCTCCCCCTCCCAACGCATTTTAAAATCTGCATAGTTTCCATAAAACCCTTTTATCAGGTTGTCGGCTGGCAATTTAGTCTGATCGTAATCGCCTGACAAGGCGGCTGCCGCTTTGAACAATATACCCGTGTACTCAACAATTAGTGCAACTCCCCTGCCTCCGGTGGATATTCCGAAAATATAATTCGATCGCCCCTCCTTAAATAAACCTGCTTGTTGCCGGAGATAAAACATGAGTGTGTCAGTAACCCATTTTAATTGCGGAAAACCAGCCCATTCTTTTTTTGTTTCGGGATAAATAACAGATGCATAAAGGCTCTTACCCATTTCCGGCAATACCAGAACATAACCCTTTTGCAGCGCGGCCTGACAAAAAGACGATTCCTTACAACACTTTTTACGGGAGTAATTCCAGCCCGGCAATACAAGTATTTGGCCTTTAATGCTACCGGCCGGAAACAAAAGATCAACCGTATCACCGTTCAATACGATAGTTGTATCTGTTGTGATCGCGTAATGCTCTTTCTCTGAAACAAGTGTATTGGCCAGGATGTCACTTAGAGCACCCTTTGCACCATTATTGTTATTATCAACACAGGATATGATGAAAAGCAAAGCACCAAAAGCAAAACTAAACGGGTTCGTTTTTTTCACAATCGCGAATGAATATGTTTGTAAATATGGGAAATTATTCAGAACCCGAATTGTAACAGAATACTAACTTTGTCCGTATAAATTATTTGTTATGATTGAATCGATTGAACATGTGAGATGTCTGATTATCGGCAGTGGTCCTGCCGGGTATACGGCTGCTATTTATGCGGCACGTGCTGCCCTTAAACCGGTTATGTACCAGGGCTTGCAGCCGGGAGGGCAATTAACTACCACTACCGAAGTGGAAAATTACCCTGGCTATCCCAAAGGCACTCAGGGTCCGCAAATGATGGAAGACTTTAAGGCTCAGGCCGAACGCTTTGGCACCGATATACGATGGGGCATCGCCACAAAAGTAGATCTTAAAGGCCCTGTACATAAAGTGATCATTGACAACACCAAAGAAATTCATGCCGATACGGTGATCATTGCAACCGGGGCTTCCGCCAAATGGCTCGGACTTGAGTCTGAACAGCGTTTTAACGGATTTGGGGTATCGGCCTGTGCGGTATGTGACGGCTTTTTCTTTAAAGGACAGGACGTTGCCATAGTGGGTGCCGGAGATACCGCCGCCGAAGAAGCCACTTACCTGGCTAAGCTATGCAAAAAGGTCTATATGATAGTGAGAAGAGGCGAAATGCGCGCATCAAAAGCAATGCAGGAACGGGTATTGAAAACACCTAATATTGAAATGCTGTGGGATTCGGAAACTAAAGAGATTATTGGAGATAAAGGTGTTACAGGGGCAAAGATCATTAATCTTAAAACCAAAGAGGAACGCACATTGAACATAAGTGGCTTTTTTGTAGCTATTGGGCATACCCCAAACACGCAAATATTTAAGGGCTGGATCGATATGGATGAAACAGGATATTTAAAAGCCATTCCCGGAACCAGTAAAACGAATATTGAAGGCGTTTTTGCGGTGGGCGATGCACAGGATAAAGTATACAGACAGGCGGTTACAGCAGCCGGTAGCGGTTGCATGGGAGCCCTTGATGCCGAACGCTATTTAGCCGCAAAAGGAATTCATTGATTTACTTTTTTGAACACATTTATTTTACTATACTTGCATTCCAAATGCAAAAATTGAACAGATATATCTGCGTTTTGTCACTTCTGATTGTGACTTCGTGTGCTTTAGCAGCACAGCAGATCATTAAAGGCGATGCCAAAACCAATAAATCATACATTGAAGCGAAGATCATGGACCCTGATTATGGGATATTGATGTATGAAAAACTAAACTTTATGCTCGGCGGAGACTCCGTACGAAACTCCCCTAAAGGCTATGCCTGCCAGGGATGGGTAGAAGACAGTTATGCGAACGGGCAATTGCTGCACCGTGGCTTTTATGTTGACGGACAATTAAAAATCTACAAGAACTACTTCGACAACGGCCAGCTGGAACGTGAATTTAAAATGACTGACCTGAAACGCTGCACCATGAAGATCTATTATAAAGACGGAAAGATTAAAGCAGATATAGAATACTACAACGGAGGCCCGGTAAAAGAACAGGACTATTATGCCAACGGACAATTGAAATACATTGAAGAGCACACGAGGAATATGGATTATTTAATTCAGATGAAATCATACGCCGAAGATGGCAAGCCCCAATCACTTTTTGAAATAACCGATGTGAAAAAGAAAGTGTTTTATAAAAAGGAATACGGCGAAAATGGCCTTTTAAAAGAAGAAGGACCGATGAAATACAGCAGTGATATTTTAGATTACGTAAAAGATGGGAAGTGGAATTTTTACGATGATAACGGAACGTTAAAATCTACTGACACATACGTGAACGGGCAAGGCGGGAACACCAATTGATCTGTCTGTTTTTTTATTTATTTCCGAAACATTTTAACAATTCCCCGGTTATATATTTAACCAAACCCAGGTTTACTCATTTCTCATACGCCTTAATTTCACTAATATTTTTACAAAAACAGCTCAAATGAAAAAACTTACCTTGCTATGTTCCCGAATATTTTTGAGTTTACTTTCCTTTTTTTCATTTCAGCTATTTGCTCAAACTCAGCTGCTAAAAGATTGCAACCCCGGCATGTCGGGTTCCGCACCCGACAACCTGAAAGTTTATGGCAGCAACCTGTATTTTACAGCCTATAGTCCCGGACAAGGTGAGGTTATATGGATGAGCGATGGTTCTCCTTCCGGAACATCAGTATTAAAAGATGTTAATCCGGACGTTGGCCTTACTAATGTAGTTTCCTCTTTTATACCCTGCTGGATCTGGATGTATTTTATCGCGGATGACGGCGTAAATGGAAAAGAATTATGGAAAACAAATGGCACCCCAGCTGGTACCGTTTTAGTGAAAGACATTAACCCCGGAGCAGCATCCTCTTCCATAGATATGCTGACCGACCTAAACGGAACTTTATATTTTGTAGCCGACAACGGGACAAATGGCCTTGAATTATGGAAGAGCGATGGTACCTCAGCCGGTACCGTAATGATTAAAGATATTTATCCCGGTAGTACTGGATCTAATCCCCTTTCATTAAAAAAAATAGGTACTCATGTTTACTTTAATGCAACCACTGCTGCAAATGGTGCTGAACTATGGAAGAGTGACGGATCTTTAGCGGGAACAACTATGATAAAAGACATAATGCCGGGCGCAGGAGGCTCTTACCCGCTTGAAATTACTGAACTTAACGGGAAAGCCTATTTCTCTGCAAACGACAACTCGGTTGGTGCAGAACTTTGGGAAAGTGATGGGTCTTCAACAGGAACTATACTTATTAAAGATATACGCACCGGATTCAATTCATCTAATCTTAAATATTTTGTCAACCTGAATAGTGTCATTTATTTCCAGGCTAAAGACGATACCTATGGATACGAATTGTGGAAGACTGACGGAACCGGTATTGGAACCATCCGTATAAGTGATATTAACCCTAATAGTGGCGATAGTTGGCCTATGTATATGACATACGTGAACGGATCGGTCTTCTTTTCAGCCGAAAGCTCCCTTAACAACAAAGAACTATATGTAACTGATGGAACCCTTTCGGGAACAAAACTTGTAAAAGATATTAATGCCGGAACCGGTGGTTCATCTCCTGCAATACTTACAGCATCAGGCAACCTTCTTTATTTTCAGGCATGCACAGCTGCCTCCGGTTGCGAACTGTGGCAAAGCAATGGCACAACAGTTGGGACAAAACTTACCGCAGATATTTATACGGGCTCATCATCCTCTATCATAATAGGAACCGACATTGTTGTTTTTGGCAATTACATTTTTTAAATGCCGACCATGTTGTTGATGGAATGGAAGTACGATACTTCGACCCTTTAAAAACCGGCATTAAAGAACACCTGAATAATATTGCTCTTGCCATTTATCCCAACCCTACCCGGGAAAATATAACCATTGAAGTGAAAAACCCGGGCACTTATAACGTAAAGGTATATAACCCTATTGGCCAAAAGCTGATAGAAATGAACAATATTAATACGCCTAAAACTAATTTAAATGTTAGCGCTCTGCCTGAAGGAATTTATTATGTTGAGATACGAACAGGAGAAATTACGGAGATAAAAAAAATTCTCGTTTCGAAGTAAGATTGAATGCTTCTCTGAAACAAATAAATATATAGAACGAGGCTCCCCAATCAGGACACCTTCTTCAACCACAACAACAATAAAGGCAGCAGCAACAATTCCGTAATTACCGCAACAAGCAATATCACACTCACCAGCAATCCGAAATAAAAGGTGCCTTGAAAATCAGACATCACAAGCGTTAAAAATCCTGCACTCAGAATTAAAGAAGTTACCACTACCGCCTTGCCTGTCGAAATATAAGTACGCTTTATAGCGTATAAGTAAGAATAGCCTTTATCCATCTCCAGCTTTAAACGGGCCAGCAGATGAATCGTGTCATCAGTGGCAATACCAAAAGCGATAGAAAAAATAATTGAGGTCGAAAGTTTCATTTCAATACCGGCAAAACCCATGAGTCCACCGACTAATATCATGGGAATAATATTCGGAATAAGTGAAATAAGTACAATTTTAAACGAACGATAAATAAAAGCAATGATCAATGAAACCACCAGCACTGACATAAATAAGCCCTGCAGCATATTATAAACAAGGTATTCATTGTTCTTGTCGATCATCACAGCACCGCCCGTAAGTTTATAATTGAACAAACGAGGTTGTATTTCTTTTCGCATAGCCAGTTCCAGTTTTTTATCCAATTCGCGGATAGCGGCGCTTCCCAGGTCGTGCATCTTGCCTGTTATGCGGACGTTATGCTCATCCGGCGATATGAGAACCTTCAATTCGACTTTCTTTTTATATTTTTTGATCGCCTGAATGACTTCTTTAAGTGCGGCTGTATCCTCAGGCAACTTATAATTTTCGGCATCACCCCCATTTAACGCCTTATTTATTGATTTAACAACAGTTACCGGCGACACAATAAAACCAACACCATATTCTTTCTTAAGAAGCTCCTCTACTCTATTCAGCTGCTGCAAAACATCCATGTCAAAAATTGATCTGGCGGGATCTTTTAATGTAACGGACATTTCGAAAGGCCGCACACCCGAAAAATGCTTTTCGAAAAAATAAAAATCCTGTTTAAGTGAATTGCTGTCAACAATATCTTCAAGAAGATTATTGTTCAACACAATGCGGCTCATGCCTGCAAATGAAAGAACCACAATAACAATAGTTCCCATTATTATTTTAACCCTATTTAACAAAACCCATAATAGCAAACGATGCAACCGTTTGTTCCAAAACGTATCTTCATTGCGCTCCTTAAATAAAATTGGCTCTTTGCGTAACAGAATAAGCGCGGGTAAAAAAGTAAACGCCAGGATAAAACAAACAAGGATACCAAGCGAAGTAAATATGCCGAAATCACGGATAGGTTTAATACTTGAATACAGCAAAGACAAAAAACCAACCCCGGTTGAAAGCAGCGTGATAAAGGTTGGAAAAGCGACATCGCGTAGTGTATTTTTAAACGCCTCCTGTTTTTCCTTTCCATTACGCAATTCTTCCATATACTTTGTTAATACATGCACCACATCCGACATGCCAACAACAAACATCATAGTAGGCAGCAATACCATCATAATGTCAAGCGGCTTGTGAATGAAACCCATAAAGCCCAATACCCATACAATGGCCAGCAGCACTACAACAATTGGTATACAAACGCCCCAGAACGAACGAAATGAAATGTACAGGAAAACCACCACCAATATAAAGGATGTAATCAAAAATAAAATAAACTCCCGCTTTATCTGATCGAGGTAAACATATTGCGCTTTTATTTTTCCGGCCACATGTGTTTTATCGAACCCGAAACTCCTGATTAACCGTTCAAGTTTAAACAACAGAGTATCAGACGCCACTTTGGCAATACCTTCTTTTGTTTTAATGAACAAGGCGACCGATCTCGCGTCATTGGCAAACAAACTCCCAACCAATTCTTCAGATCGGTAAATGCCCGCAGAATCATTCGCGTATTGATCCGGCAAATCAATATTCAGGTAAGGAACTTCGATCATTCCCAGGGGCGCAATTATTGTATTCTTAGCATTGGAGGGTGATAGCACGCGGGTAACATCCTTTATCGTTTTTACCGAATCGGTGAACGACCTTACCTTGTGTAAAAAATCTTTTTTAAAAATGCCCTCCTTATTCTCAAGACCCACTAAAATAAATTCATTGTCGTACTCAAACTGATCGCGGTAGTTTAAATAAAACTGCAGGTCCTTATCATCTGTAGGAAAAAAACTTTCGAAATCGTAATCAAACTTTATATTGGCAGTGAAAAATGAAGCAATAACCGTTATAATAATAACGGCAAACACAAGCA
Organism: Bacteroidota bacterium; assembly: GCA_016183775.1. Taxonomy (NCBI): domain Bacteria; kingdom Pseudomonadati; phylum Bacteroidota; species Bacteroidota bacterium. Next base: position 14,036 of record JACPDY010000037.1, on the reverse strand, counting down.
GTTTACTGAACAGGTAATTGTTTTTAAAGAAGAAATTCAAAGTATCCGGTTAAAATTAATATGATCCGAAATGACTTCACATTTTTTCGGGATCGGGCCCAAACTAAAAAGTCTCTCAAAATTTTGAGAGACTTTTTAGAAGAGAAAGATTTATATGTATTATACTTTTTTTACATTAACCGCATTTAAACCTTTTTTTCCTTCTGCAATTTCGAAGGTTACTTTATCGTCCTGACGTACCTGATCAATTAAGCCGGTTGCATGAACGAATACTTCTTGTCCTGTTTCATCGTCTTTAACAAATCCGTATCCTTTTGACACGTTAAAGAATTTAATGGTTCCTGTTTTCATTGTAATAAATAAATTATAAGTTAATAAATTGTTTAACCAAACAAAGATAATGAATGTTTTTAATGTAAAAACAGGCTTTTGAAATAATTTTAAGGGCCACACAACCCTAAATTTATATATTGCAAAGTATTTTAATTCTCAATAAAATGAAAATAATAGTAACCGGAGCCACAGGTTTGGTTGGGGCAGAAGTATTACGACAGGCCATATCAGATAACCAGATCGAAGAAGTGACAGCTATAGTCCGTAAACCTTTAGAGATCACTCATCCCAAGATCAAAACAGTCCTTCACCAGAATTTTACTGATTATTCAAACTTATCAGAATTATTTAAAAAGCACGATGCATGCGCATGGTGTCTTGGTATTTCTCAATCACAGGTAAATAAAGAAGAGTATCATGTTATTACTTACGATTATGCTTTAGCCGCGGCTAATGCTATGTTGCAGGCCAATCCTGCGGTTACATTTTTGTTTTTAAGTGGTATGGGGGCTGACTCGACAGAAAAAAGCAGCACTTTATTTGCACGCGTTAAAGGCAAAACGGAAAATGCATTAAAAAAACTGGGGTTTAAAAAACTTTTTATTGTAAGGCCCGGAGGCATAAAACCTATTCATAAGAACAGGAATACATCTTTCTTCAACAAACTGATGATACCGGTTTTTCCTTTGTTCCAACTACTAATGCCATCAATGGTAATCACATCAGTGGAGCTGGCTAAGGTGATACTTTATATTATAAAAAATGGTTCGGAAATAGAATTAATGGAGAATAAAGATCTGCGAAGCCTTATTGTAAAGACAGCTACGCAGCCCGCATAATGAATGCAGATTATTTCTCCATCCCAAAAGGCAGATATAGTAAGATCGGTTGCTCTTACTGCTGAGGTACACTGGTCTCGAGACGTTCGATAAACTCCTCAACTTCATTTCTGATCTCCTCGTCAAGGCCATCCTTATCGATCCATTCATGTCTTTTGTACCCGGTACGCATGTTAAAAACAATCAAAATATAATCACCTAGTTTTTTACCATTTGTAAAAAAGTCAGGGTGATTTGTTTCGATTTGCTTCTCTTCTAATATAAATTCGTCGTAAGTCATTTTTAAATGTGTTTGGTTTAAATTAACTGACGCTAATTTAATAAATAGTTAAGCCTTAGTAACGTATAACTATAAATAGTTATTAAAAGAAATTCAGGCCAGATTCGGACAGAATGTAAATTACTTGATCCGCTTTTCGATGTTTGGTTGTTCACTGAAAAAATAAGCTTTTCATAACTATCTGCTCATTATTCAACTTTAAATTCAATCATTACAGCGGTTGGGGCATATTCCAAACGAAAATAAACACATAAACATATTGTCTTTAGGATTAATTATATTTGTTGCATAAATAATATAATTAATTAAATATCAGATGTTTATAACACATTAATTGAAAAAAAATAAAGTATAAAAGTCATTAAACTTTTTCAATTTAAAAGAGTCTAATCAACCGGTGTTAGCTAAGAAATAGACTAACCCACTTACTCATCATCAATTCATTTAAATTAATTCAAATGAAAAAACTATTTACTCCTATCCTGCTTATTTTCAGCTTAACTTTTTTACAATCACAAACCTACGATTTTACCGCTATTGACAATTTACTCAACAACAATTCAAGTTCATTTCATGGTAAAGCGGTATGCATCGTACGACATTATGATACGCTTATATACTACAAAGCAATGGGTGGGATTGATAGTAATACGGTCTCTCAAATTGCTTCCGCCACCAAAACTTTTTCCGGAGCATTAATACTTCGCCTCGCACAGGAAGGGCTATTCGATCTGGACGATAGTATAGGAAAGTTCAGACCCAAAGCAACTTTAGTCGGTAAAGGAGGCAGTACGATACGGCAAAATTTTTCTCACACTGCAGGTTGGGATGGTTCGACAAACTACCAATCAAGCAGTACGCTGACATTACAGGAAGCCGCCGATAGCATTATTCAAAACGATCCGCAGATATATATACCCGGCACAAAATTTAAATACACGGGTGTATCTATGCACGTGGCCGGTGCAATTGCCGAACAAGTTGCCGGAATACCCTGGGACACATTATTTGCAAAAAAAATTGCAAAACCACTAGATCTAAGCAACACCGAATTTTGTCTTAAAGCAAATAATCCAAGGATCGCAGGTGGTATTTGTTCGTCACCATCTGACATAATGAAATTTGCAAGGTTCATTCAAAAATATGGTAAAAATAAAAGCGGTGTTCAGGTAGTGGACAGTATATGGATGCTTGAAATGTGGAAAGATCAGACGAATGCGGCTACCCAGTTAGCCTCACCTTACCCCACTTCACCCCCAAATAACAATCCATATAGCGCCACCGAAATATACTACGGCATTGGCGACTGGCTGGATATTTACAACCCAACGCAAATGTACCAGGAACAAATTAGTGGGGCCGGTGCATTTGGTACATCCTTTTGGATAAACCGCTGCAAAGGTATAACAGGTGTATTGTATACGGTCGCGCCTTCACTTTACGCCGTGGTTGAATCAACTTGGTTTCAAATAATGGATGTGGTGAGAAACACCGTTCCCAGATCGTGCTATTCAACAACAGGTACATATGATAGCAAGCTCCATTCATCGAATGTAACGATCTACCCAAATCCCGCAAATGACATCCTTTACACAAATAATAATAGTTCCGTGAATGAAATAACTATTTATGATCTAATGGGAGAAAAAATACTAAAACGAAACAATGTAGATCAATTTGATATCTCAGCACTCAGCAGCGGAATATATTTTGTGGAGCAAAAAAACAATAAAGGACAGGTATCAGTTTCGAAAATCATTAAGCAATAATTATGAAAACAATTTATATTGCAATTACAGTGGCATTAAATGTCGCTGCCTGCTTCGGTCAATACAATGATCCGAATATTTCAAAACCAACAAGCGGTTACGGGGCTGACGGAACTCATACCATTGCAATAGATTCATTACCAAATCCTGCCTATTCCGGAAAATATATTTACATCTATCATCCTTCTGATATCAGTACGAAAGTTCCAACCATCTTCTATAATCATGCCTTTGGAGGAAGCAACCCCGTAGGTGTTGCCGGCATGCTTGACTTTGTTGCCAAAAAAGGGTACGCTATTGTTTTTGTTCCCTATCAAACTGTTGGTGTAACAATATCCAACAGATACGACAACCTGTTAAACGGATTCCGGTTGGCTGCAAGAAATTATACAACTGTAATTGACACCACAAGAGTTGGATTCCTGGGTTATTCCTTTGGCGGCGGCGCAGCCTTTGGCAATTCATACCAATGCTTTAAACAGAATAACTGGGGACAAAACGGTCGCTTTGTATACGCTTTTGCCCAATGGTATTCATTTAATATTACTCAAACGGAGTTGCAATCATTTCCAACAGACACAAAACTTTTAATAGAGATCTGTAATGATGATGCTATTAATGATCATCGGATGGCAATTGATATTTTTAATAACATTAATATTTCCGTGAGTGAGAAAGACTTTATTCTCATAAAGTCAGATACTATTTCGGGTTATGCTTACAATACAGACCACGGAATGCCGAATACCTCTGGTGCATTTAACGCGTTGGACTATTATGCCTATTATAGATTACTGGATGCTTTATGTGACTATACTTTCAATGGGAGCTCAACCGGAAAAAATGTTGCACTCGGAAATGGCAGTTCGGCACAAATTACCATGCCCGGCGGACTTAAAAACCTGGTCCAATCTGATAACCCCACAGTCCTTTTTCCTGAAAGTAAATATTTATATCCATGCAGCGATCCGACAAATTTAAGATCAGGTTATTGCCCGGCTCTTACTGATATTGAAGACAAAAGTTATTCTGAAGATGAATTAAGAATATATCCCAACCCCGCTTCATCATCTTTAACTATTGAAATACCTTCTGACGATACAACTGAAGAGCTGAACATTTTTAATGTATTTGGGCAACTATTACTGACCGATAAAATAAAAAACAGATCATTAATAAATATTGATTTAACATTTTTGCCCCGGGGTCTCTATTTTATTTCTGCAGGCGAAAGGAAAACAAAAATGATAAAAGGGACCGATTGAATTTTCAACACGAATACATTAAACCCGAACGCCAATAACAGTAATGTCATCTACCTGTTCGTGTCCCGCCCGCCAGGTCTCTATGGTTTTATCTACAATCAGCTTCTGCTCACTCATTGGCTTTTGAGAAATAGATTTTATCAGCTCTTTAAATGCTGTTTTCTTGAATTTCTTCCCGTTTTTACCACCAAACTGATCGGCATACCCGTCTGTAAACGTATATATCCTGTCGCCTTGCAGAAGTGGGATGACATGCTGCCTGTACTGTATTGTTTTGCCTTCACTTAATCCGACCGGCTGTTTGTCGGCCGGGTATTCGATGAGTTCATCATTCCTCATCAACCATAAAGGATTATTAGCCGCGGCGTAAACAAGTTCATTGCTCTTTTTATTTAACCGGCAAAGCACTATATCCATCCCGTCCTTGGCATCTTTTTGTTGAAGCGCCAAAATGATTTTTACACGCAGCACATCAAGTATCTCTCCCGGTTCGGTTATTTTTTTATCTACAATTATCTGGTTGAGGAATGAATTACCAAGCATACTCATAAATCCACCAGGCACTCCATGTCCTGTACAATCTACGGTAGCATAAAAAATAAAGTCGTCGTATTCAGCCAGCCAGTAAAAATCACCACTTACAATATCTTTAGGTTTAAAAAATAAAAATGATTCTTTAAATTTTCCTTCAAAAGCATCGGGTTCAAGTAAAACAGAATTCTGTATCCTTTTTGCATAATTGATACTGTCGGTCATTTCCTTATTCTTTTCCTCCAACAATGCTTTTTGAAGATGTACCCTCTCCTTCTGTTCCTCTAACTCAATATTCTGTGAATTCACAATCACCAGGATCTTTTTCTTTTGCGAATAGCTCCTGTATAAAAAGAACGAGAAAAATATAATGAGAACAAACCCTATTATAAAAATATTCGCAATACGCTTTTGTTGATTCAGTTTTTCAGCGGCAATGGCATCCGCCTTTTCCTGTTCGGCCTTTTGAGTCAATTGCTGCTTGTCGAATACATATTGTAATTCGGCCCGCTCACTTTCCTTTGATTTCCTGTCATTGAACACACTATCTTTAAGCGCGATGTGTCTTTTGTAATAATCATACGCAAGTTCAACTTTCCCCATCTTTTCATACACCTTGCTAAGGTTCAGGTATTGCTGATTGGTAATATTCTTTGAACCGGAAATACGTGATATCTTAATTGACTTCAGGTAATATTCAATCGCTGTACTGTTGTTATTCATCATTGCATAGCAATCGCCAATATGGCCGTTCAATTCGGCCTGCTGGTAAGTATCCTCCTGCAGGTCGGAATAATCAAACGCTTTGTTGGCAAGGGCAAGAGCCTGTTTATAATCGCGCTTCTTGAAATAAACCTTACTCATATTGTAATAGATCTCTCCAAGATCATTTTTTACTTCATCTATCTTCAAACGCATTTCAAGTGTTTTATCCAGATAAAATAAAGCCGAATCAAGGTTATTGGAAAGCATGTGTGTATTCCCGATTATTAAATACGATTCAGCCTCTTGTGCCTTATCCTTTACTTGCTTCGCGGCTATTACTGATCTGAATAAATATTCAAACGCCTTTGGATAGTTGTTCTGAAATTTATTCGATTGACCTAAAAGAAAGAGCAGCCTGGTTATGCGATCTGAATCATTAAGGCTTTCATAAAATCGTAATGCCTGGAAATAATAATTATTGGCGGAAGAATAATCGGCCTGGTAATCGAGCGTATATCCCAATTGCAGCATTACATTGGCCATTTGATTGGTGTCACGCAACTCCTTATATACACCTAATGCTTTTAAATAATAGGGCTCCACTTGCGAATAATCGCCGGTTGTGGTATATGCCATCCAGTCGTATGAATAAGCTATACTCCTGTAAGCCCTTGCCATTCCCCGTTTAAATTTCAATTTCTCCGCAAGATCCCTGGCAGGAATATTATAGGCTAACGCTTCAGCGTATTTTTGCTCATCGTTCTTTAAATTAGCAATTGCCTGCAGTGTTTTTACTTTTGAGGTATCTTCCTTTGCTGACTTTAGAACAATCAATAATGAATCCAGCTCATGGGTTTGGGAAAATGCCCTGAACTGCATAACAACAAAAAACAACAGAAATACCCGGTTCATCATTACCCGATAAATTTAGGGTTTCTTGGTGGGTTTACAATACTGGCAAAGGGATAAAGGAATTTACTTGAAACTATTGGGGTCGAAACAGAATACAACCCATTGTGATGGTCAATTACGCGTGAACTACAATTTCCGTTCTATTAATTTCTATGAGCGAATTCTCAAGGAGTAATTTTGAAATAGCCTCCATATGGGCACTAAAAATTTCTATCAGTGCCGCATTTTTAATGTTGCCGGTTTTTACGAGTACAAGTTTTGAGGGCCGACCTGATAATAAAAATGATTCGAGAAAATCATTGTCCTTGCTTATAACAATACGGTTTTCTGTTGTTGAAACACTTATAATCTGGTTATCCTTTGTTCTGTTTTTAGCAGGCAGATCAAGTGTATGAATTGAATCATACCCCTTTAATTTCAACATGTCTGATAATGATTTGGGTAAATGTGCGTCAACAATAAATTTCACGAGGCAATTCTGTAAATACTTTTGATTTGTGTGAGCTTTGCTGCGTATTCAATACATGCTAAAAAATCTTCCTTTTCAAGGTCAGGGTAATCCTTCAGCAGTTCATCAATTGTCATACCTGATGCCAAAAGCTCCAGCATTGTTTCCACAGGATAGCGCAGGCCACGAATGATAGGTTTACCATGACATATCTCAGAATCAACTGTAATTCTATTTAATAAAACTTCTGTCATTGCTTCAATGTCGACTTGTTCAAAGATAATGAAAATTTAAAGAAAGATATTTTACACTAAACACTAAAGCTCATTGATCAAATCTTTAGCCGACCTCAATTTAATTTTGCCTTGCTTGTGCAATTTTACTTCTTCAACGGCTTCTTTTATGCCTTTCAATATTTCTGATTTGCCTGATGTAAGCGGTTCTGCTTTCACAAAAGAAAAATTTCTAAGCAGCTCCATTACAAAAGCAGCCTTACTATCTTTTATGTCTAATAATACTTTCATGTTGATAAATTTTTACATTACAAAGGTAGTGGAAATGGGGTGCTTATGCAAGCACCTAAATACAAAGAGGGCGGGTTGAATAACACGACCAGCGGACACCGTATGTTCAACTAAACAAATTTGCAGCTTAACAGTTTCGGGCTTGGCGAAGGGGCGATTTTCACCACAAATGTTGATACGGAGAACCAATGTTTGATTAACCATAAATGTGTCTGCGGAGCACTGAACCGCCACTTTTGCCAAACCCATGTAGCAGAGGTTTTTATTTCCGTTTTGTTTTCTCTTCAGGTTTTGGTAAGTCATTTTTATATTGCTCAACGTCCCACTTTATTTGCCAACGACTTACGTAGTCCGATAAAGGTCCAAGTCCAACTTCGGCTCTTCTCGTGTCAACATTGTCAGGGTCTTCCAATGGCGAAACATAATAAATTTGTGTTGCGGAGTCATGACCAATTTGACTTCCATAAATTTGTCGTTTCCCTTGTCCTAAAGCAACCCTGTCTTCAAGAAGGGCTAAACTACGTCCTTGTGCTTTACCACTTTTTACAGCTTCTCGCATCATTGGTAAATACTTTTCTTGTGTTGCTTGGTCAGAATGTTGGATTACAAGAAACAAAGTTGAGTTTCCTTGTCCTCCAACTACATCTGCACCCAACCAACCATATTTGTCAAGTATAGATTTTACTTTTATTAAATTTATAGAATCCTTTTCGTTTATGATTTTCCAATGGTCTTTCATTTCTTTTGATTCCCAACCATACTTTTTCTCAATTCCATCAATTTGCTGTCTATACTTTTGGTCTTCAATATAAATACTGTCAAGTATTGCAACTAAAGGCTTGTTCAAATTTGCTTCTGCTTTGTCTTTGTTCTGTTTGATTTTTTCAAGCAACGACTTCCATCGGTTGTCGTTGTGTAAAGAGATTAGGTCTGGGTCAGTCGTAATATGTCCATAGTTTGTGTAATTCATTAGTGTAGCAATTCTGTCAAGTTGGAAAAATGCACTGTCTGGAACTGATGCCAATGCCCAAGAACAAGCTGCATTATACCTGTCGTTTGAAAAACCCTTCCAACTATTAGCTTTAAATGCTTCCGAATACTTGTCTGCCGATTTCTTAAAATCTTTTGAATTGTAAAGTGAGTCTGCAATTTTTATAAGGTCAAAATATTTTTTTGGAACATTCTGCCCAAAAGTCAAATGTGTCAATAAGAAAAATGCGATAATTAACGCGGTCTGTTTCATAATTTAATGTTCCGTTGTCTGTTTAAAATCTCTGCTAACTTGCGGCTTGGTGCAAGTCCATTTGTAATCGATTGTAATTATTTACACTCATTTGTTGTCGAAAATACAAACTAAAAGCCCGCTAAATTTAACGGGCTCTTAGTTCATTCATTATTCAGTTATATTTACTTCTTATCATCCCTACCTACGCTCCGCTTCGGTAGGCAAGCGAAATCCTTATTTTTTGTCGTCTTTCACCTCTTCATAATCCACATCTGTCACAGATTCATCCTTGCCATTACCTCCCGGCGCACCTGCACCCGGACCGGCATTAGCACCTCCATCAGCACCCGGTTGAGCGGCACCTTGTGTGGCTTTGTACATCTCTTCAGACGCAGCGGTCCATGCGGCGTTAAGAGCAGTCATTGCAGTGTCAATCTTCGCGAGATCTTTAGCTGCGTGAGCGGCTTTCAGTTCTGTCAACGATTTCTGAATGGTATCTTTTTTATCTGCCGAAAGTTTATCACCGTATTCTTTCAGTTGCTTTTCAGTCTGGAAGATCAGTGAATCGGCCTGGTTGATCTTTTCAATTTCTTCCTTCATCTTTTTATCTGAATCGGCATTTGCCTCCGCTTCTTTTTTCATTTTCTCGATCTCATCTTTCGATAATCCCGAACTTGCTTCGATACGTATGTTCTGCGATTTACCTGTTGCTTTATCTTTCGCTGTAACACTCAGTATACCATTCGCATCGATGTCAAACGTCACCTCAATTTGCGGCGTACCGCGCGGCGCAGGTGGAATTCCATCAAGATGGAATCGTCCGATCGTCCTGTTCGCACTTGCCATCGGACGCTCGCCCTGCAGCACATGTATCTCAACCGAAGGCTGATTATCTGATGCGGTAGAGAACGTTTCTGATTTTTTGCTTGGTATAGTTGTGTTCGACTCGATGAGTTTGGTGAATACACCACCCATTGTTTCGATACCTAATGAAAGCGGGGTTACATCCAGTAACAACACATCTTTCACTTCTCCTGTAAGTACACCACCCTGGATCGCCGCGCCTATCGCAACAACTTCATCCGGGTTTACACCTTTAGAAGCTTCCTTGCCGAAAAACTTTTTCACAGCTTCCTGTATGGCAGGTATACGTGTTGAACCTCCCACTAAAATTATTTCGTTAATGTCATTTATAGTTAAGCCAGCGTTCTTCAATGCCGATTCGCATGGTTTAATTGTACGTTTGATCAGGTCATCAACCAATTGCTCAAACTTCGCGCGTGTTAATGTTTTTACCAAATGCTTTGGTATTCCATCAACCGGCATGATGTAAGGCAAATTAATTTCTGTTGAAGCGGAGCTCGACAATTCGATCTTCGCTTTTTCAGCGGCTTCTTTCAAACGCTGCAGTGCCATTGGATCCTTGGAAAGATCAAGTCCGTTTTCAGATTTAAACTCCGCAACCAACCAGTCTATGATCTTATGGTCAAAGTCATCACCACCCAAGTGAGTATCACCATCAGTAGATTTTACTTCGAACACACCTTCACCCAATTCAAGCACCGATACATCATGTGTACCTCCACCACAGTCGAACACAACGATCTTCATGTCCTTGCTTTTCTTATCAAGTCCATAAGCCAGTGCAGCTGCAGTAGGTTCGTTGATGATACGTTTTACTTTCAATCCTGCTATCTCGCCGGCTTCTTTTGTCGCCTGGCGCTGCGAATCGTTAAAATAAGCCGGAACTGTAATAACAGCCTCGGTTACTTCATGACCCAAAAAATCCTCTGCAGTTTTTTTCATCTTCTGAAGCACCATTGCTGAAACTTCCTGAGGAGTGTATTTACGATCGTCAATTTGTACACGCGGCGTATTATTTTCGCCCTTAACAACCTTATAAGGTACGCGCTTCACTTCTTCAGTTACCTCATCAAAAGTATGTCCCATAAAACGTTTAATTGAATAAACCGTCTTAGCAGGATTTGTAATTGCCTGGCGTTTGGCCGGCTCTCCGACTTTACGTTCACCATCATTAAGAAACGCAACAATAGAAGGAGTTGTTCTGTGACCTTCGCTGTTCGCAATAACCACCGGTTCATTACCTTCCATTACTGAAACGCAAGAGTTTGTGGTTCCTAAGTCGATACCGATAATTTTTCCCATAACAATTTAATTTTTATAGTGTTTATATTTATTTTCTTACTCCTGTAACCCAATGATTATGCCAATAGGATTTTAGAGCCAATAAATAGATAATTGTGCCAAAAAAGGCCATTTTAGGGCAAAAACTACTGACAAAACGACAGAAATCAATTGCAGTGGAACGGGCTGAGCGTGTTAGGATCGCAGAATATATTCCTTGTAAATAACCCGCCATAAAGAGAGTCGGTTGATATGAGGGTTAACTGATAACCGGTTTTGATTTTGGTGTACCTCGATGAAAATAAACCAAACCCATTTTTTAGATTAGTGTATTGTGGCTTTTCCTGGATAATTCCTGTGGAAGGTTGGCTAACCGCGATATAAGTACTCAGATCCTCCGCGCCGACAGAAAAGATCAGATCAACATGAGAGCCGCTGCCGGGTAAATACCTCTTTACATTATTATCAACCGGTATCCTACTCTGTAGGTATTGATAAAAAGCTTCACCCATAAACTCAACAAACATAACTTCACCGCCCTGTGTTGACAGCGTTGTTTGATTCCCGAAAACCCAATCCAATGTTTTGGGAGTAACGACAGAAGAAACCTTATCCTCTTCCAGGTAATGAAAACGCAGGGTCACTCCATACACCTTTCCATTCGGCGAACTGGTCCATTCTATCTTAAATTTAGTGACCGTGTTTGTAAAATTAAGGCTCGAAGAAAACGGTTTTGTCACGGTAAAATCATTCACCAGCCTGGTAGTACCCGTAATAACATTATTGGTTGTATTATTAGTGATGATCAGATTGTACTCACTGGCCTGGTCGAGAGCAGCCTTGGTTTTATACAGTATTTGCTTTGGTGATGAAAAAATGCCGGCCGGTTTGGCGATAGAGGAATCTTTAGTAAGCGTAAAGGTGTTTATTTTACTCCCATTCTTCCACTGCTCGAGTTGAACTGTAAGTTGATTCCGGTAACTGATGGAATCAAACACCTGCGCTATTTCAAGAGCATTTCCCGGGCCCAAAAATGCCTTATTGATCTTGATATACTGAGCGGTGTCGCTCTGGTTAAGGAGGCCATAAACAATAGCTGTTTCCTTGTAATCGTCCAACACATTCAGATCAGTTGAACATGATACTGAAAAGACAACAAGAGTCAATATGAGATAATGTAATTTTTTCATGTGGATGACAAAGTAACTAAATTTAAGGGAGAAATCTTAGTTTGTTTCATGTAATTGAGCCTGTTTTTTTCTCCCTCAAAAAAGCGTGTTTCTACGACTAATTTTAGAATCGGAAACCTCGCTTTCTCCATAGGTCAATCAAAATAAATCCTAAATTTGATTCCCCGGGTTTTCGGGGCAACAAACAAAAACAGCTATGCCTGCAGGTAAAAAAATAATAAAGAAGGTCACTACCCATGTTTTACAGGAAATGAAACAAAAGGGTGAAAAAATATCAATGCTGACCGCATATGATTATTCGATGGCACAGATCATTGATAATGCCGGCATTGATGTTATACTCGTTGGCGATTCGGCATCAAATGTAATGGCAGGAAATGAAACAACCCTTCCCATTACACTTGACCAGATGATATACCATGCTACATCAGTTGTCCGTGCTGTTGATCGCGCGCTTATTGTCGTTGATCTGCCTTTTGGTTCGTACCAGGGAAATTCAAAGGAAGCCTTACAATCCGCTATACGCATTATGAAGGAATCAGGTGCTCATGCTGTTAAGCTGGAAGGAGGACAAGAAGTAAAAGAATCTATTGAGCGTATTTTATCAGCCGGAATACCTGTTATGGGTCATTTAGGACTTACGCCGCAATCCATTTATAAATTCGGCACGTATACCGTTCGTGCGAAGGAACAAATGGAAGCCACAAAACTGATGGAAGATGCCAAAATACTTGAACAAACCGGCTGCTTTGCCGTCGTGCTTGAAAAGATCCCGGCTAAGCTGGCCGAAAATGTAGCAAGTGAAATTACCATACCTGTTATTGGTATTGGCGCGGGAGGCGGCGTTGACGGGCAGGTATTGGTATTACACGATATGCTGGGAATCAACAAGGAATTCAGCCCCCGCTTTTTACGCAGGTATGCCGATCTGTATGGCAGCATGACCACCGCTGTAAAAAATTATATTAAAGACGTTAAGACAAAGGACTTCCCCAATAAAAATGAGCAGTATTAAAACTGAATCACCTATACAGGTCCTCTTCGAAGATAACCACATTATAGCCGTTAATAAACGACCATCGGATATTGTGCAAGGCGACAAAACCGGGGATGCCCCAATGGGAGATTTCGTAAAAAAATACCTGAAAGAAAAATATGATAAACCAGGTGATGTTTTTTTAGGTGTCACACACCGCATAGACAGGCCAGTTAGCGGCGTTGTTCTGTTCGCGAGAACGAGCAAAGCATTAACACGACTCAATGAAATGTTTAAAACAAAAGAGATCAAAAAAACATATTGGGCTGTTGTGAAAAACAAACCACCTCAGGAAAGCAGCGCATTGGTACATTTTCTTAAAAAAAATGAAGCCAAAAATATGTCGAAAGCTTATAAAGAAGAAACTACTGGTACATTGAGGTGTGAACTGGATTATAAAATTTTATTCAGCTCTGATAATTATCATTTGCTTGAAATAAATCCACACACCGGCCGGCATCACCAGATACGTGTGCAGCTTTCGGCTATTGGCTGTCCCATTAAAGGCGATATTAAATATGGTTTTAACCGAACCAATAGTGACGCATCTATACACCTCCTTGCACGGGCAGTTGAATTCATTCACCCTGTGAAAAAAGAACCTGTAATTATTATTGCCGATCCGCCTAAGGAGGCGTTGTGGGATTATTTTATGGGACAAATTAAAAAATAATGAATAACCCCGAGGCAGAGTCTCGAGGTATCGCGTTACTCGAACAAGCTTAATTGATTTTTATGAAACCTTTTATAAACATTTTTTTCATTGCCTTGATTGTGAATATACTGTTGAATTACATCTTCGTTTGCATATTGACCAACTGTATTTACATAATA
>JACPDY010000036.1 GCA_016183775.1 Bacteroidota bacterium | reverse complement strand
TTGTTTGTGATAAAAGATCGGTCAACTGCGAAAAAACATATTTACCTTGATTCATTTAGCGCTGATTTTGAGCATATTACACTCAAAAAATGCTGAATCAATTTCAAATCGTCTTAGCAACTAAAAGCCCTGTAACTCAATGATAACAATACTTTCAAAGAACGTTATATATAAACATCAAAACAGTAATGATAATATATAAATTTGAAATATGATAGCTGCAATTGAGCGACTCGAAAAAATACTGAAAGAAGCTCCAAAAAAATTAAAAAAAATCACAGAAAAAGAAGCTTCCGAGCGTTTGCTGATCGGCAAATGGTCAAAAAAGGAAGTGATCGGCCACCTGGTTGATTCCGCATCGAATAATCATCAACGGTTTGTGCGTATGCAGATTGATAATAACCTGCAATTGCCCAAATACAAGCAGAATGAATGGGTGGAGGTTCAGCATTACAATCAGCGAAAATGGGTTGATGTTATTGAATTATGGCATATATATAACCTGCATTTGCTTCATATTTTAAGGAGTATGAATAGCTTTAAATTAAGTAATGTGGCCGACTTTCATGAGCAGGGAACACTCAGGCTGCAATTTATAATAGATGATTACGTTGACCATATTGAACATCATTTAAAGCAAGTCATTGACTGATGCTGCTCATCTACATTCCCAAAATTACCAATCGCTGCAGGTATATTTTCCATCTTGTATTTAAGGATATGCTGGGTGTTGATTTTGAGCTGGTGTCGGATATTGATAGGTTCAGAAACTACGCACAGGAAAAAATTTGTTATGCCCAACAACCTATTGGTGATGAACCTTTTGTACAGTGCCACAAGCTTCTGTTCGAAACCGGGATAAGTGAACAAAATATTCAGGTGTTTGAGTGGGAGCACAATGCCGTGTTTTGTGGCATCGGGAAACATTCCGCACTTCCCTTTGATCCCTTTGCGGCTATTTTTTACCTGGTGAGCAGGTATGAAGAGTACCTGCCTCATATCCGTGATAAATACGATCGTTATAACGCTTTTGAAAGCCTGGCGTATAAGCACAATTTTCTGCACAAGCCGGTAGTAAATATATGGGCAGGCTGGCTCAGGGATCTTATAGCAAAGAGATACCCTGCTTTAAAATTTCCGGAGCGTAAGTATAAGTACATCTCAACAATTGATATAGATAATGCTTATGCGTATAAGGAAAAGGGAGTGATGCGCACACTGGGTGGTTATGCCAAATCATTTACACAATTCAACCTTCAGCAAGTGACGGAGCGCACAAAAGTGTTGATGGGCGCGCAAAAAGATCCTTATGATACCTATGATCTGTTATTCGATATTCAAAGGAAGTATAAGCTCCGTCCGGTCTATTTTGTTTTGCTGGGCGATTATGATGTCAACGACAAAAATATTTCCCCTGAAAATAACAGGTTCAGGTCCCTAATAAAAAACCTGGCCGACCAGGCAGATGTTGGAATACACCCATCGTATGCGTCGAATGCAAAAAAGGCTCAGTTGCAAAAGGAGCTTAAACGGTTGTCTTCAATACTTAACCGTGAGATCACAAAAAGCCGTCAACATTTTCTGAAATTACGTTTTCCCGATACCTATCGCAGTCTGATTGACCTCGATATAACTGATGATTATTCTATGGGTTATGCCAACCAGGTTGGTTTCAGGGCCGGTACCTGTACTCCTTTCAATTTTTATGACCTCGATCAGGAGGTTGAAACACGGCTCAAAGTTCATCCGTTCGCTGTGATGGATGCCACTTTAAAATATTATATGAAAGTTGATCCCGAGGAGGCGATGGACTACATTAAACCTCTGGTGGATGAAGTGCGTGCTGTAAATGGTGTGTTCATGAGTTTATGGCACAATGAAACATTGAGTAACGATAAAGTTTGGTTCGGCTGGCGGGAGTTATATGAAGATGTTGTTAAATATGCTGTTAGCTGATAGCACGCTCTTCCCCTTTACTCCTAAAGTACTATATTTATGAGAAATAAACAGAAACAATTATGCAGGTAACAATAATGAGTCAAACGAATTCGGTGATGAACCAGTATATGGCCGAATTACGCGATGTGACAATACAGGGTGATAGTATGCGTTTCAGAAGGAATATTGAACGAATGGGTGAGGTTTTTGCTTACGAAATAAGCAAAACACTCTCTTATAATACCATTGAAGTAACAACCCCACTTGGGCATGCTCATGCGAATGTTTTGGCAGAACAGCCTGTACTGGCTACTGTACTAAGAGCCGGATTGCCTTTGCATTATGGCATGCACAATGTTTTTGATAAGGCCGAAAACGCCTTTGTGTCGGCTTACCGCCAGCACCAGAAAGACGGGAGCTTTGATGTTAAAGTTGAATATATGGCCTCTCCCGATCTCAATAATAAAACACTCATTCTTGCAGATCCTATGATGGCCACAGGCACTTCCATCGAACTTACATACAAGGCATTGCTCCGCAGGGGTGTTCCTAAAAAAATTCATGTGGTGTCGGTCATTGCCAGCCATGAAGGAGTTGAGTATGTAAAAAGGCATTTGCCGGATACTATTTCGTTATGGATAGGAGCTGTTGATGAGGAGCTTACTGTTCAGTCATACATTGTGCCTGGCCTCGGTGATGCCGGCGATCTGTCATTTGGTATAAAGCAATAATTATTGTTATGGGCTGGAAAGAGTTTCTTGAAATTGCCGGTGTTTTTGTACTTAGTGCTTTAAAGTTTGGTCTGGCCGGCGTACCCTCAGCTGTATTCGCTAATTGGTCGTTTTTCAAAGTGTTAACAGTTACCATTAGCGGCGGAATGACCGGAACATTTGTGTTTACCTTTATCAGCGAGGCATTGATCCGTTCGTATAAAAAAGTAAGACAAAAGCTTATTGAAAACAAGAGTAACCCGGATCCTGAGGAAAGCAAGGTCAAACCAAAGCCTAAATTTACCTTTACAAATAAAATGATCGTGAGAGTCAAACGCAGATTCGGTTTGTTTGGCCTCGCAATTCTTACCCCTTCACTTTTATCAATACCCCTGGGTGTTTTTTTAGCTGTGCGATATTATAAAAACAGGAAGAAAATAATGTCCTATATGTTTATTTCTATTGGGGGCTGGGCTGTTGTCCTGTATTTTTTTTACAACAATATTTATCAGTATATCTTTCATTGAAACACCCATGATTCCTTTGGAATCAAAATAACAAATGAATATCATGGGTGTTCCATCTGACAATCAGAAATTTAAAAAAATATGCGGATGAAATATTATTCCATCCTGGATTTCAGACTCACCCAATTCATGTCTGAAACCACAGATGGTATTATATCCTCAAGGGCACAAGTATCCGGGACTCATTGAAACTAAAAATATATGGTAAGAAAGTACCGGCACATATTTTTTGATCTTGATCACACACTTTGGGATGCGGATGCCAACTCTGCTGAGACATTAAAAGAGTTGTATTATAAATATGCTTTGCAGGAAAAAGGATTGGTTTCGCTTGATGCGTTCATTGAAAAATACGATGAAATAAATAAGAAGTTCTGGGCCGATTATTCAAAAGGAAGAATAAGCAAGCAATCACTCAGGTACAAACGTTTTTTACTTGTGCTGCAGCATTTTGGCGTGAAAAATTATGATCTGAGTTACAGTTTAAGTGAGGATTATGTTGAAATCGCTCCGCATAAAAGCATTGTACAGCCATATACGTATGAAATATTAAATTATCTGGGAAGTAAGTATTCACTGCATATTATAACTAATGGTTTTGAAGATGCACAGTTTTCCAAATTAAAAGCCTCAAAAATTGAAACTCATTTTAAACGCGTGATAACTCCTGAACAGGCAGGTTATAAAAAGCCATCGCCACTTATCTTTGAATACGCTCTTAAGCAAGTCAAGGCGAATGCGGTTGACTGTATTATGATCGGGGATGATCTGGAAGTTGATATATTGGGTGCACGTGCAGCAGGAATGGATCAGGTGTATTATAATTTAACTGATAAGCAGCATGCTGAAACAATAAGTTATGAGATAAAATCATTGAATGAGTTAATGGAAATATTATAAAAAATCATGTAGGTTTGTAATCGGCTGTTTATAAATTGATAAAGTAAACCAAGTGGGGCTTTAGGTATGCTGAGAAATGATCTGATTTTACGTGCGGCAAAAGGTGAGGATGTGGAGCGAACTCCTGTCTGGCTCATGCGCCAGGCCGGGCGGGTATTGCCCGAGTATCGCGCAGTACGCTCAAAGCTCAACGGATTTAAAGAGTTGGTTGAAACGCCTGAGTTTGCATGCGAGGTAAGTATACAGCCGGTTGATATTTTAGGTGTTGACGCCGCCATAATTTTTTCCGATATTCTGGTCATTCCTGAGGCAATGGGTTTGCCCTACCAGATGGTAGAAGCGAAGGGACCCTGGTTTGAAAAGACAATTCAGATCAAAAATGATATTGACCAATTGCGGATCGCTCAGGCCGATGACCTTCATTACGTAATGAAAGCATTGCAGCTTACCAAAAATGAATTGAATGATCGTGTTCCTTTGATCGGCTTTTGTGGCGCGCCCTGGACCATACTTGCCTATATGGTAGAAGGTTCTGGCTCTAAGACATTTTCAAAAGCTAAGAAATTTTTATATACACATCCTCAGTTGGCTCACCAATTGCTGGATAAGATTACGCAGAGTTCCATTAATTATTTAAAAGGACAAGTGAAAGCCGGGGCTGATATGCTCCAGCTGTTTGACAGCTGGGCAGGTGTGCTTTCCCCGGAACAATACAGGGAATTTGCATTGAAATATATTTCAAAGATATGTGAAGCAATTAACGAGGTGCCGTTAACAGTTTTTGCTAAAGACGCCTTTTTTGTACGTAAAGATTTAAGTACCTTGAAGTGTAATACAATTGGCCTCGACTGGACCATGGATATTGCTGAAAGCCGTGAATTGATCGGATGGGGTAAAACGCTTCAGGGTAATATGGACCCCTGTTTACTTTATGCCGATAACGAAACGATAAAGAGAGAAACAATAAAAATGCTCAGAGCATTTGGTCCTAAAAGACACATTGCAAATCTTGGTCACGGCCTGTATCCGGATACGGAAAAGGATAAAGTGAAATTTTTTGTTGATACTATTAAAGAATTCAAATTCTGATCTGTTTGAAGCGAATGGGCTTTTGTATTGAATATAGAAAAGTGATCCCGGCACTGTTATTGGTGTTCATGGCATCCGGCTTGTATGCTCAGAAAAACCTGGTTCCTAACGGCGGTTTTGAAGCACACAAAAATAAGCGCAATGCATCTATATCGAATTGCGCTCCCTGGAAAGGAATTGCAACCGTTGATTATTATCTGCAGGCTTTAAAACTCGATACAAGCAGATATCACGGAGCTCATTCGGGTGAGGCAAGTGTCGGACTTCGTTTTCAGTTAAAGTATAAGGAGTTTTTGTATGTTAAACTCATTGAGAAATTAAAACCGGGTAAAGAGTATCATTTTGTTTGTTATTTCCGGTTACTTTCTATCAGTACTATGGCCCTCAAGCACCTGGGGGTTTATTTCTCTATCAAACCTTTTGTTCTTTCCGATAAGGTAGATTCAACCAATTCGCTTTATATGTATAACCGAAAGGGTCTCGTTGGAAATTATGACTGGATTAAGCTTGAAGGAGATTTTGTTGCCAGTGGAGGCGAACGATACCTTACACTTGGTCACTTTGTAAAAAAAACAAAACGCGACATGTACAGGTTGAATCGGAAAAAACTATTCGCGATTTTTCATGAGTCCTATTATTTTGTTGATGATGTTTCACTCGTTGAAAAGATCGATCCTGCAACTCTGGCTCAGATGAAGCGCTCCGTGGTTCATAAAATGCATGTGCCTGAAGAAGCAAATTTGTATAAAGCGGGTGATGTTGTTCGTTTGAGCAGTATCTTCTTTGAAACAGCCAAGTCTGACCTTGTTGATGATTCGTACCCGGAATTGGACAGGCTGATCGAGCAGCTTGAGCAAAATCCAAAAATGGAATTGCGTATCAATGGGCATACGGATAGCCAGGGCAATGAGGATGCTAACCAGGCACTTTCGGAAGCAAGGGCTAAAGCCGTATTCGATTACCTTATCGAAAAAGGTGTAGCTAATGAAATTGATTTTAAAGGCTACGGAAGCACAAAACCTATTTCAAGTAATGCTACGGAAGAGGGTAGGAAACAAAACAGGAGAGTAGAATTTGAAATAACGAAATATTGATTTTATACCAGCGTTTTATGATTTGGAGTAAATGACCCACATCGAAAAAGGAGATACAAAACTAATCAATGCCTGGGCCTTTTACGATTGGGCCAACTCCGCTTACCCATTGGTTATTACTGCTGCCATCTTTCCTGTTTTCTATCAGAATGTTACCAGTGTTGTAGATAACGATGGTAAGTTATTGAGTGATACTTTATCATTGTTCGGAAGGGAATTTAAGAACACTGAGCTTTATTCCTATGTTGTTTCCCTGTCATTTATTATTGTGTCACTTTTGGCTCCGATTCTTTCGGGCATAGCAGATTATTCGGGTAACAAAAGAAAATTCATGCAGTTTTTCTGTTATCTCGGTTCATTATCATGCGCATCACTTTATTTTTTTAGTGTTGACAATCTTTTTTTCAGTTTGTTGTCTGTATTGCTTGCCAGTGTTGGTTTTTGGGGCAGCCTTGTTTTTTACAATGCATACCTTCCCGAAATTGCCGATCCCCAGGATCACGATCGCATCAGCGCGAAAGGGTTTTCAATGGGTTATATCGGGAGTGCGTTGTTATTGATCATCAATCTGATCTTAATAAAGGGTTTTGAGATGAATGCACGTTATTCATTTGTTACGGTTGGTATCTGGTGGATAGGATTCGCGCAGATAACATTCGCACGTTTGCCCAATAATATTTACGGGCATAAACCGGAAGGCAATATTGTTTTCAAAGGCTTTAAGGAACTCTACCAAGTGTGGTCCGAATTGAAGCATATCGCAAGGCTTAAGCGCTTTTTAACGTCTTTTTTTATTTACAGTATGGGGGTTCAAACTGTTATGCTTATGGCAGTTCTTTTTGCCAAAAAAGAAATTGTTGGTATGGAAGACGGTAATCTGATCATCAGCGTGCTGCTCATACAGTTTGTCGGCGTGGCGGGTTCTATGTTGTTTTCGAGACTTTCGGGGTGGGTAGGGAATATTAAGGCATTAGGAGTCGCTATTTTTATCTGGATAGGAATTTGTATAGGAACTTACCTTTGGGTGTATACTCCTGGCGATTTTTATATCATAGCTTCCCTCGTAGGACTTGTTATGGGAGGCATTCAATCGTTATCACGTTCAACCTATTCCAAACTTTTGCCGGAAACAGAGGATCACGCGTCATACTTCAGTTTTTATGATGTATGTGAAAAAATAGGTATAGTTATCGGAACATTCTCATTTGGTTATATTGAGGGAATATCAGGCGGCATGCGCAATTCAGTGCTTGCGCTGATCTTGTTTTTTGTTGTAGGTTTTGTTATCCTGCTTACCATCCCTAAAAGCAGGGTTATCGAGGCAGCCGAGTGAGCACTTCCTGTTAAAAACTTCCCGGTTTATCACGTCCAATTATTCGTAAATTCGTCCTCGTCCACCCAAGTCTCGGCGAAGGTGGATTATTCGTCCACTATGATAGTAGATATTTTTATTCCCTGTTTTATCGACCAGATCTATCCGCAGGCTGCAGTAAATATGGTTAAAGTGCTTGAGAAGGTGGGCTGTTCTGTTAACTATAACCCCGAACAAACATGCTGCGGGCAGCCGGCTTTCAATGCCGGCTATTGGAAAGAAGCCAAGGAGGTGGGTGAAAAATTCATTAAAGAGTTTCAAAACGATCGTTATATTGTTTGTCCTTCGGCTTCATGTACCGGCTTTGTTAAAAATTATTTCCCGGAGATGTTTCACAATTCCGTGCTTCATAATGAATTTAAACAAGTGCAAAAGAACATGTTTGAGTTCACGGATTTCCTGGTCAATATTTTAAAGATCACAAATATAGGCGCGGCACTGAATGGCATTGCTACCTACCATGATTCCTGTTCGGCTCTTCGCGAATACGGCGTGAAAAGAGAGCCTCGGGTATTGCTTGAAAAAGTCCGCGGACTTGAACTGCGGGAGATGAAGGATACGGATGTTTGCTGCGGATTTGGCGGAAGTTTTGCTGTAAAATTTGAACCCATTGCTGTTGGTATGGGGCAGGATAAAGTTGCAAACGCAATGGAAGTCGGCGCAGATTATATTATCTCTACGGACATGTCATGTTTAATGCATATGGATGGCTACATCAAAAAGCGGCAAAAGAAATTGAAGGTGATGCATATTGCAGATGTTCTGGCAAGCGGTTGGGATTGATTTGGTGTGGCTCGAACATGCAGGCTATATTTTTGGTGAAAGCCGGCCCATGTCTTTTATGAGTTTAATTGGAAATAATTCCAGGTGAAAAAAATCGTTGTCTTTACAGGTGCCGGCATAAGCGCGGAAAGCGGCATTAAAACGTTTCGTGATAGCGGAGGCTTATGGGAAGAGTTTGATATCAATGATGTAGCGACACCTGAGGGTTGGAAAAAGAATCCAGCATTGGTGTTGGATTTTTACAACCTGCGAAGAAAACAGGTGCTGGAAGCGAAGCCAAATCCCGCACATATAGCATTGGCTGAATTACAATTGCGTTATGATGTTCAGGTGATCACACAAAATATAGATGATCTTCATGAGCGGGCGGGCTCAAAAAAAGTGTTGCACTTGCATGGAGAAGTTCTGAAAAGCCGCAGTACACTGGACCCTTCACTGGTTTATGATATTAAAGGCTGGAAGCTGGAGCTTGGCGAGAAATGTGCCAAGAATTCACAGTTAAGGCCTCATATAGTTTGGTTTGGGGAGCCGGTTCCAAATATGCTCAGGGCATATGAGATAACCTCCGCGGCCGATGTATTCATTGTGATCGGTACATCCTTTAATGTATATCCTGCAGCAGGCTTATTGGATCATGCACATGACGAAATTCCAAAATACCTCATTGACCCTACAGTCGATAAAACAGAGCATGTAAGTAATCTTACAATTATAAAAGAAAAAGCAGGTACCGGGGTACCTGCTTTAGTTAAGCAATTGCTTATGTAAGTATTAGAATTGTGCTCTTGATTGATATAAGAATGGGTTCGGACTGCGATAGCGCAACATGATCTCTAATCCGCCCTTTGCATTGGTCGCAGCGCGAAGATCTGATGTATTTACATCGTAACTCACACCTAAACCATAGTTTCCAAACTCAAGAAGTAACTGGGCTATCACAGCATCTTTCGCACGCATATATAAACCTAATCCAACATCCGCTCCTTTTACAAAGCCTGTATATTTTGAATCTTCACGTAAAATGTATTTGATCAATGTACCAAAGGTTAACTCTGTTGAAGGACCCTGTACAAGATACATCATACTTGGCAATAATTGAAGGTTAGTATTCTTGATACCAACAGTACAACTCGAATGAATAACATATTTAGAAAAAAGTTTATCAGGGTCATTGGTGTAGAAGGATACCTTAGGAGCGTTTAAGTGGTACATAGCAAGTCCCACGTTAAATTTAAGATTGTCGTTGGCGCTGATATACATTTGGTCTTTACCATAAGCCCAATGAACACCTAACGAAAAATCACCATAACTTTCCTGTGCGGAGTTAGGGGTTTCACCCGCCATAGTTGGGTCAAAGGCAGTACCATTGTACTGACTTCCCCATTTCATTTTATCCTGGTTGTATGACAATTGTCCGAATCCGCCTTGCAAACCTGCTGAAAGGGTATTTGTTTCATTAACCGGTACAACGCCGGATACAGTTGCTCTTATTGTTTTGTTGCCATATTCAATATCGCCGGCTTTGTCCGAAAATGCAGAAAGACCCACACCCATGTAAGCTCCTTTTCCACGCTTTTTAAATAAAGCCATTTCACCTGTAAAGGCATAAGTTCTGAAAGGTGCTCCGGGACTTATACTTCCCCACTGATCTTTATAATTAAGCGTAATTCTGAAATCGGAAGTTAAACATGTCAGAGCCGGATTCAGGAATAATGGAGCCTGATCAAATTGGCTAAAGTGTATATCTTGCGCATTCACAAGAACACTCATGCTGAATAAGCCAACCAGTATGGAATTGCGGATAGATTTAATCATAAGGGTATGAGTTTAGATTATGACCAAATATAAATTATTATTATTTGAAAAGCAATTATTGGATAAATTTTCTGTCATGTTTTATTCAATTCCAACTCTGGCCTTCAATCAATAGACTTAATAAATTGATTATCAGTAATTTGCAAAATTTACTAGCGTATTATATATTTTTAATTATGTTATAATTTCCATTGTTTCTGTAAAATAAAATTATTCAATACATAAAAATTAAGACTGGATTAATGAGTAATGTATTGTAGTTTTACGCTGATAGAGTATTGTCAGATTAAGTAATTGAAAGTGAATTATAATGCCGCAGTTAAAACATAAAGTTATTGTCGCAATAACTGGTGCCAGTGGATCTGTTTATGCCAGGGTTCTTTTACAAAAGCTGGAGCTATTGAAAAGCCAGGTGGCTGCTGTTGGTGTGGTGATGAGTGATAATGCCAAAGAGGTATGGCAGCATGAACTAGGTGATAGGTCATTTGAGAAAATATCTTTTAAAACATATTCAAAAACTGATTTTACAGCCCCATTTGCATCCGGTTCGGCCATGTACAATATAATGATCGTTTGCCCCTGTTCAATGGGTACCCTTGCCCGAATAGCTTCAGGAATTTCCAATGACCTTACTACACGTGCAGCCGATGTTATTTTAAAGGAAAGACGTAAGCTGATTATAGTTACACGTGACACCCCGCTGAGCCTTATTCATATTAATAATATGAAAACAGTTACTGAAGCAGGAGGTATTATTTGTCCGGCAAGCCCTTCATTTTATAGCAGCCCAAAAAATTTCGAACAATTAGCCTCAACTGTGATCGATCGTGTTCTCGACCTGGCAGGTTTTGAACAGGACACTTTCCGTTGGAATGACAGGTAATTTGTCGGATAGAGTTCCAAATTTCTTTAAAACAGAGGATATTAGTCGTTAATGTGATATTCAGGAATGGGGATTCCTATTTATAGCATCCAATGCCGTTAAGTTAAGAGTAATGGTTTGTTGAGATAAGCCCTTCGAACTTAACTTAACGACATTGATATTGCATCGGTATTAACAAACACTTTGTTAAAAACTATTGAAAGGCGAATTAGATTTTCATGCTATTTTTTTTTAAATTAATCTTCCTGATTTTTATCAAAACAATATTTATAAGCCTAAATCCTCCCCACCATGTTTGAACTAAGTAAAAAGATTTTGGAAAAGGTGAGCTTTGATCGTTCACTGTTCCGCAAAGAATTAAAAAAAGCAGTACAATGGGTAAAGCATGAAGAGCGATTGATGTTGAAGGTATGGTGCCTGGCTACGTTTGGAACTCAATATCGTGAAATTATTCTGCAGGTGTTTAAAACAGTTACCAAAACTTGATAAAATAGGGAGAGGACCAGAAAAATATTTCAGGTCATTTTAAGAAATCGAGGTTTCGCCTGAAGCCTTTATAAGTTGGCCGCTGAAGGGGGGAATCATGAAATAGTTTATCGAATAATTCCTCTGTAATTTCTTCCCAATCAGTCGCGTCCATGTTAATCAATTCTTTCTTTGGGGCGAACATCGGTTCGTTGTGTGCTGTCGAAAAGCGGTTCCAGGGACATACATCCTGGCAGATGTCGCATCCGAACGCCCAGTTCTCGAATTTTCCTTTTACTTCAACGGGAATATTTTCTTTAAGTTCAATAGTAAAGTAGGAGATACATTTACTTCCGTCGACTATGTATGGCTCCACGATTGCATTTGTCGGGCACGCGTCAATACATTTTGTACAGGTGCCGCAATAGTCATCTATCGCTCCATCGTATTCCAGTTCAAGGTCAATAATCAGTTCCGCTATAAAAAAGAACGAACCGTTTTGCCTGTTGATCAGGTTGCTGTTCTTTCCGACCCACCCTAAGCCGGATCTTTTTGCCCAGGCTTTATCCAATACAGGCGCTGAGTCAACAAAAGCCCGTCCATTTATATCTCCGATATTTTTTTTAATGGAGTCACTGAGCAACTTTAATTTTTCTTTTATCACAAAATGATAATCTTTTCCATAAGCATATTTGGAAATTTTTGGAGCTTCAATGTCATCCTGGGTTTCGGAGGGAAAATAATTCAGCAATAATGAAATAACAGATTTGGCTCCATCAACAAGTAAGCGCGGATCAAGCCGTTTGTCGAAATGATTTTCCATATACTTCATCCGGCCATGCATCCCTTTCTTCAACCATTGTTCAAGACGCGGCGCTTCATCGGCTAAAAATTCTGCTTTCGAAATTCCGCAATAGTCGAATCCAAGGCGCTTAGCTTCCTGTTTAACAAACGCAGTATGATGAGTCTTATTCATTGCAAGGTCCCACGGAGTAAATGGAGAACCGAAGGTTATATATCGAACAATGATCCCTTTGTATGGCGAGGTACCCGGCCCAAATGTTTGTATGCCAGCTCCGTTGCTTCCCGGCCCCGCGGAGTTCGTACAAGATAACCTTCCTGTATGAGGAATGGTTCGTAAACTTCTTCAATAGTTCCGGCCTCTTCACCAACAGCTGTTGATATGGTGGTAATGCCGACAGGTCCTCCTTTAAATTTATCGATAAGTGTGGTAAGTATGCGTGTATCCATTTCATCAAGTCCGTTCTTGTCAACATTTAATGCAGCAAGCGCATAATTGGCAATTTCCATGTCAATGATGCCTTTGCCTTTTATCTGCGCGAAGTCGCGTACCCTGCGCAACAAAGCATTCGCGATACGGGGTGTTCCACGGCTCCTCCGTGCTATTTCGAATGACGCATCTTCATTTATGGGCACATTTAAAATTTCGGATGAACGAACAATTATTTTCCGGATTAATTTGGAATCGTAATAGTTGAGCCTGGAATTAATGCCGAAGCGGGCGCGTAATGGAGCGGTAAGCAATCCCGAGCGGGTAGTGGCGCCTATTAATGTGAATGGATTAAGTTTTATTTGCACTGTGCGTGCGTTGGGACCTGAGTCGATCATGATATCGATCTTGTAATCCTCCATGGCAGAGTACAGATACTCTTCAACAACAGGACTCAAACGATGTATTTCATCAATAAATAAAACATCAAACTTTTCAAGATTAGTAAGCAGTCCGGCCAGGTCGCCCGGTTTTTCGAGTACGGGGCCGGATGTTGTTTTAATACTTACCGCCAATTCGGTGGAAATGATATTGGCAAGTGTTGTTTTACCCAAACCCGGAGGACCATGTAAAAGTACGTGATCAAGTGCTTCTCCGCGTTGTTTGGCGGCTTGCACAAACACCTTTAAATTTTCAACCACTTCATACTGACCTGTAAAATCAGAGAATTCGCCGGGCCGCAGAGCCTTTTCAAATTCCTTTTCTTCAGACGAAAGATTTTCAGAATCAGGATTGATGCTTGGGTTCATGAATTTATGTTAATGTCCAAATTTAAACAAACTTTTTGATGTTATGTTGTCAGTTGTTAGGGATCAATTATATAAACAATCGATAATTAACAACACTACATTTTATTTGCCAATTTGCTTTCAGGAAAACATCTTTTATAAAGCTCGGTAAAGGAAATGCTTGCACCCAATGAGTATGTTGGAGAATTGAAATTTTCCTTTATAGCCGGATTGTTGATCAGCATTATCCGGTAACCGACCTCTGCAGTAGCTGAAAGCCACCTGAATATTTTATATTCGGTAGCAATGATGGGCTCATAGATCAGTACCAAATGCCTGTCGGTGCGTACATTTTTCCGGTTATAACTATATACATAACTTGAACGTCCCATACCTAACTGCAAGGGCACACTGAACTTCCAGTATTTGCTGTTGAAAAAGATGTATTCGGCGTAATATGCGATATAGAATAATTTTAGCTGGGCTTTTACTATTTCGGTAGTATTTGAAGGCGACGTTACTGCATAGTTTTTGTAAAAATGCGAATTTCGACCATTCATTAAATGCCCGCTTATTCCAATCTCGATTTTTTTTCCAAATTGAACTCCCAGTTTTAAACCAAGGATCTCTGCTCTTTCGTTACTGATAAATGAGTTACGGGAATCGACCCCGACAACAAAGCGCCATTTTTGGTTGAAGCTCAGTCGAATAGAATCCAGCATCTGAGCCGAACTATATTTCGGGATAAATAATAAAAGGAGAAGAATAGGAAAGATGAAGGCGGTATTTGCAGCTCTGTTCAAGTTTTAAGAAATTCCCCCACTATTTTTTCGGCTTCAGCCAAAGCTTTGCCAAGATCGTCGTTTAGTATTATTTTATCAAATTTACCGGCAAGCTTTAATTCTCTTTCGGCTTTACCTACACGCCTGGAAATACTTTCCGGGGTTTCGGTTTCACGTTGTTGCAATCGTTGTTCAAGGCTCTGAACAGATGGAGGCATTATAAAAACAGCAAGCGCTTTTTCGCCAAATTGTTTTTTGAGGTTCAGTCCACCCTCTACGTCAACATCAAAAATAGCGTGCCGGTTATTCTTCCATATCCGTTGGATCTCTGATTTTAATGTGCCATAAAAATTGTCGGTGTACACTTCCTCCCATTCAATAAACTCATTGGTTTTAATTTTTTGTTTGAATTCATCAACAGTTAAAAAATAATAATCTACACCGTTTTGTTCACCTTTGCGCATAGGTCTGCTGCAGGCGGAAATGGAGAATTCCAGGTAAGGAAGAACATTGAGCAGATGATGCACAATAGTTGTTTTGCCTGCACCAGATGGGGCTGAGAATATGATTAATTTACCCTGATCCATTTCATTTACGAAAGAAAGCGAATAATGACGCAAATCGGCCACATATTACAAAACATTTAACAATTGTTCTTTTATCTTCTCAAGTTCATCTTTCATTTGTACTACAAGCTTTTGTATCCCTGCATCATTGGCCTTTGAGCCAATGGTATTTATTTCACGTCCGATTTCCTGCGATATAAAACCGAGTTTTCGGCCGGAAGAAGTTTCAGTCATGGTTTTCAAAAAATAATCGAGGTGAGTTTTAAGACGAAGCCTTTCCTCGCTGATATCAAGTTTTTCAATATAATAGATAAGCTCCTGTTCAAAACGGTTCTGATCGATCTTTTCTTTCAGTTCGTTTACCCCCTTATTTAATTTTTCACGTAAAAGAGGAATGCGCTCCTCATCCAGTTTTATAACATCTTCCAATAATTTGTTTATGAGGTTGATTCGGTTAATGAATTCCTTTTTTAGTACGGTACCCTCATCATCCCTGAATTTTTGGAAATCTTTAATGGCTTCGTCGATCAATTTTCTTACCTGTTCCCATTCTTTTTTATCCAATTCCTGGCGATCCGATTTCAGGACATCAGGCATCTTCATAATGAGAGAAAGTATGTCTTTTGCAGGTTCGTTCAGCTCAGAGGATAATTTTTTCAGTTCATTATAATAGCCTTTTGCCAAAGGTTTATTGATACTGACAACGTTAGCTTCGCCGGTGTATTCGGAAAAAATGCCGAAATCAATTTTGCCGCGTTCAGTCTGCTTTGATAATTCAGAGCGTAGTTCGGATTCTTTTTCGCGATAAAGTCCTGGTATGCGAAGGTTAAGGTCGAATTGCCTGCTGTTAAGTGATTTTATCTCAACGGTTATTTTTTTGTTGGGCAATTCACCGGTCGATTTCCCAAAACCTGTCATTGATTTCATCCGTATATATTTTTAAAATTTCTGGTTGTCGGATGCCTGCCTGTCGGCAGACAGGGAACACCCATGATATTCATCCGTGTTTTTGATATTGAAGGTATTATGGCTGTTTCATAAATGTTATATATACTTCAAAAATAGGAATTAAAAAGGAATTTGAAGTCAGAGAAGCAAATACAGAATGGACATAAAATAGAACTATGTTAAGTTATGGACGATCGTTTACTGACCAGAAATACACCGGCTATAATGAGCATTCCCGAAGATACTTTTATAGGGTCGAGATTGTCCTGTCCTATAGCAATAGCTATCAATGAGGCCAGGAAAGGCTGCATGTATATATAAATACTTGCCACAGAAGGACTTAATTCCTTTAGTGCGTATGTATTAAACAGGAATGCAAAGTAAGTGGTGCCAACTACGACAAACGCAATACACCAGTAAATAGTCGCAGGCATTGTAACCCAGTTTATCTGGTTGAATTCGGTAATACTGAAAGGAGTAATATAAAATAATCCAACCAGGAATACCCATTTCAGAATTGTAACAGAGTTGTATTTTTTCATCAGTGGTTTTACAAGAATCAGGTAAAAGGCCCATGAAGTTGAGTTAATAAATACCAATATGTCGCCTACGATTGTATCCGAACCAAAAGTGAAGTTTTTGTTTACAAGCATAAGCATTAATGCTCCTGTTATGCCAAGTATTAACCCGAATATTTTGTTACCCGATATTTTCTCTTTCAGAATAAATGCCGTTAATAACAATACAACAATGGGGTTTGATGTCATAATGATAGAGGCATTTATGGGGGTGGTCATGTTGAGACCTTTGTAAAAAAGCATTTGATTAATAGCCACTCCAAACACAGACAATACCAGAATTTTTTTAAAGTCGGCTTTTTCCATTTTTTCTTTAACGAAAATTCCTGTGATCCAGAAAAGTCCCAGAGCCCCTGTTACTCTTAAAAAGATAAAAGCGAAAGGTTGAATGTATTGCGGCATGGCCAGTTTTGAAATGGAGTAGTTAGCCCCATAAATAAGCTGAGATAAAAGTAATGCGATATGTGCTTTGAGATTCTTGTTCATACTGGTTGTTGGTTACCAGTTGTTGGTTGTTGGTTTCAGTTGCTACTCTTACTTTAAGCTGTCTCAAAAATAGTGATTATTGTGTACCAGGTTAAGCTCCTTCGAAACCTATGGGAAAGCCGGCCAACGCTACATTTCGACAAGCTCAATGTCCCCGTCGCACTGTTTTTATTTAAGTTTCTAACAACCAATAACCGACAACTTGTATCATTTCAAAACCTCTTTTGCTGCCGCCACATTATTTTTCGAGTTCCCTATAAATATCCTGCTGCCCACAATGATAACCGGCCTTTTAAGAAACGTATATTCTTCAAGGATATGCTGCCTGTAATCCTTTTCAGTGAGTTGTTTTTTGTCAAGGCCCATGGCTCTGTATTTCAACGCCACCCGGCTAAAGAGTGCTTCATAAGTGCCGGCCATCTTTTTGAGTTCATCGAGCTGTGCTGCGGTTATTTTTTCTGTTTTAATATCTTGGAGGATGAAACTTTTTCTTTCGATATCCAACTCTTTCATTATTCTTGCGCAGGTAGAGCAGGAGGATAGGTAGTAGATTTTTTTCATAAGTATTGGTTGTTTGTTAAGGGTTGTCGGTTGTTGGTTGGTGTCATTATACTACTACGCTCATTACATAGTTTCGTAGTGCTCAGTAAGGTTTTATTTAATAAATTGTCGCATAAGCTTCTCAACCGGCAGCTAATTCCCCCCTAAATTAACATTTTCATCGCCTGTCCGGTAAGGCAAATAGGTGATAATAAATTGAAACATCTCGTCGGTGGTACGCATACTGCCACTTCGTTCCTGCACCAGTTGGGGAGGATTGAATGGATTATTGGGATTGTTACTTGTGTTATCATACACTCCCACTGCTGTTATAACTGAGCCTCTTGGAATTTTCACCATTTTTTTGAACGTATAAAAATACTGCCATCTGAAATCCCATTTTTTGATCCGGATCAACGGAATAGTATCGCCTTGCGGCGTTAAGGCATAGGCCCAAAAAGTTTTTCCTAATAAGTGCATATGCGGGTTTATGGTAAGTATGGACATATCCATAGGCGCTACAGTACGGGTATAAAATGTTTTTATTTCATTGGGCGGTATAACTAATGGAGGTATTATTTCCGAAACACCTAATGTGCCCAGCTGAAGTTCCAGCGTTGGCCGTTTGGGTGCTTCTTTATCAAAGAAAATATTGAACCAGGATTGATCGGAAGTGTCAATAGGTGAAGGCCCATAATGAATGTCCTTCAGGAGGATGGCATTTTTACGGTTCAGGACAAATCCTCCGATCCCATCGGGATACTTAACGGGCATCACCCCTGGTAAATAGTTTACAAACGATTGTTTAAGTAATGGGTAAGTGCCGTCATCATTGGCCAACCTTAATTTATCATATGATTCTTTCACGCTGTTTGTTTGTGTGTCTACGATTTTTTCGCCGTCATTAATATTTTTCTTTTTATCATACTCATAACGCAGGAGATGTCCGTTTACATGGTGAACGAGTTTTCGGTTTCCGGGAACAAACTCGATCGCGCGCACAAATGTGTCGTTCGGCAATTCGAAGGGGATCTTCATCAGCATGAAGTTATCTTTGTTATCACCTTTTATATTAAATATTACCGGCATTTTTACGACGAGGTCTGGTTTGCCAAGCATTGATCCTTCAATATATTCGGGTGCCTTTTGAAGTTTTGTCGTGTCCCCCAATGGAGCGCCGGCTTCAGCCCATTGCTGTATCAGACTTATTTCACCTTCAGTCAATACTTTCTCATCAATAAAATGAGTATAAGTGTTGTCGGCAGGCCAAGGAGGCATTAGTCCGGATGCTGTTACTTTACCGATCATCTTTGCTCGTTTCGCAACATCTCTATAGGTGATAAGCGAAAACGAGCCGGCAGATCCGGGCCTGTGGCAAGTGGTACAGTTTTTATAAATAATAGGAGCGATATGCTCACTGAAGGTTACAGGATCTTTTTGTTGACATGAATAAAAAAATATAAACAGGGAAATAGAAGAAACAGACAAATACTTATTCATTGGTCTCATTCGTTAGTTGAAATCTGCACTTTCAGTTTCTAAAAAAATTCTTCTCTCTGTGGCTACTCTCTTTTCTCTGTGTAATACCAATTATAAATATAAATTAGTCTTTGTTTTTTGGCCTTACTCTTTGTCTCTCTCCAAAGGAGAGAGAAGTTACGGATTAATTTATATTTGGTATAATTTTTTTGTTACACAGAGTTTCACACCTGTGTGACAAAATACTTCTGTGCGCAGGCACAGAGGAGACACAGAGAATCAGAATTTCATCCTTCCTTTACCATTAACTATGGACTTTCAGCACATGGTGGTTTAGTTTATTTTTTATTCAATTAAACATCCTTTAGCTTCAGTCGAAATTGTTTTTATTGCAGTATTTGATATAAGAGCATTCAATGCATCATCCAAATAATGTTCTGTGATAAGGGTTCGTTTTTGTCCGGGTTCATACATCCAGTTATCGATACTGCCTTTATAGAGAATGTTCCCCATTCGGTCTATGACAAATACTTCAGGAGTGACTTTTGCTCCAAGTAAAGTGCTCAGGTGTTTTTCTTCATCCATCAACAGATCAGGCTTTAAATTGTAAGTTTTTATATATGTTTCAATCTCTGACCTGTCAAAATTTGATCCGGGAAACACTCCGTAAAATTTCACTCCATCCGTTTTGTATTTATCAAATAATTGATTTAAAGTAAGAGAATAACTCTGACACACAGGACAATCAGGCGATAAAAAAATAAACACCGATGCTTTATTTGTTGAAAGTTGCTGAAGTGGAAATTCTACGCCATTAATCGTTTTAAGAGTAATGGTAAACAACTCATTTTTATTAGTGTGATGGGCAGAGCATGCAAGTAGAAAAAGCGGGAATAGAAATTTTGTTGCCGACTGGATAATTTTCATTGCCCTCATTCGTTAGTTGAAACCCTGCTACTCTGTGAAACTCCTTTTTCTCTGTGTAATTTTTTGTTACACAAAGTTCACACCTGTGTGCCAAAACACTTCGGTGTGCAGGCACACAGGTGACACAGAGAAACACTGAGCATTTTTATTTAGTATTGTGGAAAGAGTTTTATTCTTTCTTTACCACAACTTATGGACTTTCAGTCCATAATGAGTTAGTTAAAGCGCCTTAAAAGCCTGTTGTATGGCTTGTGCCAGCCTTTCCATTTCGTTTGGTGGCAATTTGAGTTTGGGTCGCTCAAAATTGATGTCGCTCATTTCATTCATAGGTACCAGGTGAATGTGAGCATGTGGTACTTCCAGTCCGATAACCGCGACACCTATCCTTTTACAGGGAACAACTTTTTCAATTGCGCGTGCCACTTGTTTTGAAAACACGTGCAGTCCGGCTAATTGCTGATCATCAATATCAAAAATATAATCGGTTTCCTTTTTAGGAATTACAAGGGTATGGCCTTGTTTAAGAGGGAAAATGTCCAGAAAGGCCAAATAATCATTTGTTTCAGCTACTTTATAGCATGGAATCTCGCCTTTTACTATTTTAGAAAACAAGGATGCCACAATGTGAATGCTAAGTTTATAGTAACAAAATCAAATGATTAATTAGCCCCTTTCTTATTTAGGATTGAGGATTTGGGATTGAGGAATAAGAGTATACTACTTTTATTTTGCCCAACTTATTATGTCTTATAAATCCTAAATCCCCAATCCTGAAGCCTAAATTATTTGTCGAATTTATTTCTATAGAATTATATACTATCGTGATATACTTATTACCTCAAACTTTACACTTCCGGCAGGGGTCTTAATTTCAGTTTTATCACCCACTTTTTTTCCGAGTAAGCCTTTGCCGATCGGGGAGTCAACAGATATTCTTCCTTCTTTCAGGTTAGCTTCGCTTTCGGCTACCAATGTGTATTGCATGGTAGCGTTGTTTTTAAGGTTTTTGATCTTAACCTTTGCGTGAATAAACACTTTTGATGTATCGATCTGTGATTCGTCAATAATCCTGGCTGTGCTTATGAGTTCTTTCATCTTCGATATTTTAAGCTCAAGCAAACCCTGAGCCTCTTTCGCGGCATCATACTCCGCATTTTCTGACAGATCGCCTTTATCCCGTGCCTCAGCTATTTGCTTTGAAATCGAGGGACGCTCAACAGTTTCGAGATGGTGGAGTTCGTCTTTCAGCTTTTTTAAGCCGTCTTCCGTAAAATATGAAACCTGTGACATGATAAAACGTAGTTATAAGTGTAATTTACAAAAGTATAAAAAACCATAAAAGAGAACTCCGTTAGAAATTCTCTTTTATGTGATATACTACTACGCTCATTAAAGCTTCGTAGTACTCTAAAAACAGTACTAATTTACAAATTTATTCTGGCTCCTATGCTATGTACCCCCATGAAGGGATCTGTATGCCTGTAGGAGTAATCAAAACCAAATGTAGATTTACTTTTATTAAAGGGGATCTCAATCGTTATTCCCGCTGTAGGACCTGTGAAAGCAGTTGTTCTTTCATCGGTACTGGTTATTCCCTTTTCAAACAAATAACCAGCCCTGACCATCAGGAATGATTTAAAGCCATATTCCGCACCAAACATGAACTGGTCTTTGCTGAAAGAGTTAGATGTAAAGTTACCCGCAATAGTAACACGATGATTTTTCATTGATACGCTGTCCTTTGAAAAATAAAGATCGTATGAAGCGCCGATATTTACCAGGGACGGCAATTCAAAGTTGGCGGAACGGTTCTCAACTGTAAATGTTTTGGTTCCGGATGGATTGTTGGCTGGAATCGGAGTGCGGAAAGAAAGACCGTCACCATTAAAGCGCATACGAGGGCCAACATTTTTCAGGGAAACCCCAAAATGAATATTGTCGAAAGGACCGGTTACGTATTGAATACCTGCATCAAGTGCAACTCCGCGTGCCGAAACGTCGGATATCGCTTCCGAGATCATTCTTACTGTCATGCCGCCATATATATTGTCGGAAAATCCTTTTGCATACGACAGACCCATATTTACAAATGATGGTGAAAATGTTCCTATACCTCCTTCAGGCTGGTCAACCGTAGTAATGGGAATATTGCCAAAGTTCATGCTCATTACACTTAAGCCAAGAGCACCCGTTTCGCCAACCCTTTGCGTAAAACCAAACGAATTAATGCTGATATCAGTTCCGCTCAGCCAATCGGTGTGAGAGAATATCAGTTCCGTTTTCCGGGTAAATGCGATCCCGGCTATATTTAAAAATGATCCTTCCAGCCCTTTAACACTTGCGGTGTTGGCTCCGGCCATACCGGAACTGCGCGCCCAGGGATTAATAAGCAGTTCAGACGCACCGGCCTGACCGGCACGATCGGCATTGCCAGCAAATGTGCTGCTGCCAAGCACTGCTGATGCACAAAGAGCACTAATGATCTTTTTAATAAATTTTCCCATGACTGTTATTTGCTTTTATCTAGGTTAATCATTAAACAATTTTATACGACGCTGTTTTTATTTTTTCTTATCAGAGGTGTCTACATCCAATAATCAATATGAATCAAGGTCAACCGGACGCATTACACCAAACCATTTCAGTATTTTTTCACCAACGCCCGGAGCATCAACATGAATAATATACATTCCACTGGCTATCGGAATATTTGCCTGGTTCTTCAAATCCCAATCAAGGGATGTTTTCGGATCATCCTTTTTGAACGTACGTATAAGCGTGCCGTTAAGCGAATACATTCGTACGGTGCATTTCTCAGGCAGATTGGTTATTTTGATACGGTTATCCGCCTGATCTGTTTCGTAGCCGGAAAAGGCATAATAAGGATTTGGCACCACATTAATGAGATCAATTGCATTCTTTGCGATCTCATGATCACCCTTATGTGCTTCAAGATCATTGGTGCAGAAGCTGTACATGGGGTAGTTCAGGTTTTGACTAGGTGTAATCGTGTCAATAACAGCTTGTGAAGCTGCAGTTATACCATAGAAACCGCTGAATCCTTTCCGGAATTTTCGGGAAACTCTCAAGCGCACTTTCACATCTGATTCCAGCAATTGGTGGCCTGAAGAAAGCAAAGGAATATTAACCCACATGGCATCAACATATACAACTCTTTTGTAATTGTTATTACTTGTAGTAACCTTTACAGTGTTTAATAATTCCCAGATCGCCTTGCCACGATCGTATGGGGGAAGACTCTTTGCCCCGTTAGGTAAAACAGCATCACCTGATGAGAAGGGGGTGAGATCGGCAGAGTGCGCGAATACATAAATATAGTGCTTGCCGCCGAATATTGGGTTCGCGCCCGATGAAGAGAAAACATTTGAGGTTGGATTCCAAACCATGTCACGCCCGTTTTCGAGTGGCAATCCAGAATCTTCACCATAAGCCATATTCAGGCGCTCACCGGTTTCAACATTAATTGCATAACCAGGAAACCATCCCATGCCTGTTGGGGCAATATATCCGGGGTCGGCCGGGTTAGTGCTCCAGGTTGTCCCATCACCTTTGTTACCATTTTGATCGATCGATGGTGAATTTCTGAGGTCCATTTTGCGTGCACCGCCCTCAGCAAAAGCAGTTTCTTCCGCCATTTCTATCACAGGACAGCGGGTCCACTTGGTTTTATCAGAGGTTAAAACAATATCAACACTGGCAAGTGTTTTTCTTATATCATTCTGTGAGATCAGCTTATCCCATGCAGGACCACCGGTACATGTAAGTGCCGCATCACTATAAGCACAAAGCCTATATGGCGCCCATGTGCCGGACAATAATTTTTCAAAATCCTGTGAACCATCCACCGGATTCGTGCCACTAAAATAATCATCGTACGGACTGGCCGGGGTACTTGAGGTTTTTCCGGAACGGATCCAGTTCAGATTGCCATAAGGGGCTGTTGTACCATCAACATCAGCCAGGGCTGATAACCAATTTTTTAGAGGATCTGCAAATGATATTGTTGCTTCAAGGATACCGCTATTGCCGGGAGCATTCCCATAACCCACATCATAGGTATACGTTGCTCTTATCGAAATACCTAATTCGGGAATAATTTGTTCTGATCCGAGTAATAAACTCGTATCGGATTGAGCTATGATGCTACCTGTAGTGCTGTTCTTAAGAGTCCAGCGGGCATTTGGTGTTGAGTCACTGATTGCGATGGTAAAGCAACCAGGAGGTACATTTAAAGGATCAACGACTTTAATTTCAACAGGACCTTTGCCGCGTTCATAAGTAATGTTAATGGCCCTTGAGATGGTTGAACTTAATATGTCAGTGACTGATTTAGAAGTAATATCCAGAATATGTCCGCCGTTACCTTGTCCTTCTATGCGTGTCAATTGAACTCCATCGCCGTAATTGGAATGTTGTTCAGTTCCTCCTGCCTCTGGGGCTATATTATGCGGAATAGCTACATAATTATTGATATTTCTTCTGCCTGAAATGTAGGGTAAGTTATATCCGTCGGGACGGTTGATGGGATCGGCACTTGCTTCACCCACATTATATCCATAGGCAACTGCCGTAAAGAAGTATTGCTTGTGATTCACCAATTTGTTATCGCCTTTGGCAAACAAATCTTTGTCAACCGTAAATGAACGGCTAACGCCCGCATCGGCACCATAAACCATTTGCTGTGGAACCCAAGCTCCGCCCAAACTTTGATCCTTATAGTAATTTACGATTTGCGCAACTCCGTTTTTGCGATCGGTTTGGAAGATTAAACGGGCCTTGTCTGGGTTATTAAGGTCAGTAACAGTTACCGTAGAATCAACGATCTGGTATACCTGGTATCCTTCAAATCCATACAAACTGTCGGGTAATGAAGAAATAAAAGGATCACGTTCTTTATACCCTTCTTTATAATTATTCGAGGTTGCCTTATTGGTTAAGTAAACAATCAATTGCTTATCAAGTTCCTGTATAGTCAGGTCAGGAGCATCAGGGCCGTTTGTAATTTTAAAGCAACTGTTAAATAAGGCCTGTGCTTTAACATCCGCATCGCGCATGAGTGATACAGAAGCAAGCGGACCTCCCTGTGTTGCCCTGGCCCAAACACATCCGATAGTGACATTGTTTACAGCACCCGGCTTCAATGTAAATGGACCGGCTGATTGCAAAAAACGTCGATCACCTACAGGATTACCAACGGTAGTTTCTGTCCAAGCGCTTTGTGGCACATTTTGTGTGCCTTTGCCTGAAGGGTCAGTATCACCTGGAAACATAAAGGCGCAAACTGTGGATCCGCCTTTGGCGTTACCACCATATGTGAAAGGAGTTCCATCGATCCATTTGCCGGATAAATAATTATAATAATCTGTTTGTTTGGTAGGATTACCCTGAACAGTAAAGTCGTTATTGTAATAGACAAACTTGGCCATGCTGATCCTGCCGTTTGGCTCAACATAACTAACTAAGCTGTCTATCCCATCACCAGGTTCAGCCGCTTTAGGACCGCGGAAAAAGTCAACACCAACTGCAGGAGGATTGGCGCCATAAGTTCCAAGTGCGCCGCTTCCATCAACTGGGTTACCATTGTAGCAATACCCGATACCGTTTTGTACATCGCAACCAACATAATCATCAAAAGCATAACCGAGATCGGCATCCACCCATACTCCGAAATATGTTTTATTAAGCTGGATCGATGATCGGTTAATTACTTCATAATCATAAAAGGTCATATTGTTGATCTCATCTGTTGAAGTGAAGGCAAAGGCTTGTGCGCGTACCTCAAGTCCAATTGAGTTGCCATCCGACTCAGTATGAATATTTCCTTTGTCGTTAAACACCCACCACAGGGTTTTGTCACCGAACACCTGCCTGTCATCACAGGCAAACTTCCGGGAATCCATGCTGTATTTAGGATAATCACCGGCTGCAGGATCATAAATACCATTACCATCTTTGTCATAAAAAGGCGCAAGGTATTTTCCCTGTCCGATCGATGTATTTCCGTTTCCAGGCCAGTTAATAATATTTTGGGTAATGGGCCCCCCGTTTACAAAATCTTCAACTTCCTTTCGGGTAATGGTAAAGTGTTTGTCGAAAGCAGCACAATCGGCGGCGGAGATATCTACAGTAGTTGTATCAAGAGGGCCTGGCCAAAAGTCATTAC
The DNA here is from genome assembly GCA_016183775.1 of Bacteroidota bacterium. Lineage (NCBI taxonomy): Bacteria > Pseudomonadati > Bacteroidota > Bacteroidota bacterium. The sequence continues at coordinate 25,155 of JACPDY010000036.1, read as the reverse complement.
CGTTCTGACGGTAGGTCATTGCGGCAACTTTTAACTGAGCACCGGCATCAATACCGCCTATCCAAAGTGAGCCGGAGAATAATGAATGGGCTCCTCCACCTTTAGGAATTTCATATTTGGCTGACAGCAGGTTCCACCACATATCACCGCCTGTAAGTATTGTAGTGCGAACATTATTAATATCGAGCTCCGTTTGGGTTTTGGCAGGTATGCAGCCGGACATTACCGATTCAACCAGGGCTTTTTTAAAATGCGGCTGGTCAATATTTTCGCGTGCGATTGTGCAAAGGGTAGTTAATGTTAGTAAAACCAACAGTAACAATAGTGTTTTTATATTTTTCATTTTCGTACTATTTAAATTCTATTAAGCAAGACAAGCAAAAAAATATTTCTCTGATCAAAAACCCAACATAAAGCCAAGACGAATACTCCTGGGCATACTATATAGACCCGGATTATTAACTTTAACCGAATACAAATCATTAAAAGCAGTCGGGCTGTTTTGTGAAGCACTGTATTTTTGTCCATCAGGTGAAGAAAGAAAACCATCATCATTTGCGTTGCCGGTATAACGATAGGCGGCAAGCACATTCTGAGTATTAAGCAGGTTAAGAAATACAATATACACATTTAAAGAGCCGGTTTTAGCAGCTTTTCCTTCCTGCTCAGCTCTCCAGGTCATTATAAGGTTCTTGTCGATCTTAAGATCAAGCCAGTACGACCATGGAAGGTTAGATCCATTTATGTTTCCGCTTAGTGATGAGCGTTGCGAAATTCCGGTTGCCACATCCTGAGTTACGTTGGTTTGTCTGCTGAAAGGGGTGCCGGAACCTGCTCTCATAGCCAAATTGAATCCTACGTCCTGCAGTAATTTCAGGACTTTTTCCTGTTCCTGTCCTTTGTGGCGGATCCAAACGGGGCCATTGTATTCCCCCTTGGTGCCAAAGCGATAGTCAAGTACCACGTTCATTGTATGACGCCTGTCAATATTAAGAGGAATCAATGTCCTTAAATTTGGTAATCCGGCAGAAACTAAATTAAGCCCGTCGGTTGCACCTGAACCGGTACCATCAGCAAACTGCAGTGTATAGTTGGCGCCTATCTGAACATTATTTGTTCTACGCAGATCGAAGGATACTGAAAATCCTTTAATAGTAGAAAAGTCAATATTGTCAAACGTCAAATATTGCGAGGGGTATGCCTGTATAACATTTCTTACTTGAATTAAATTGCGTGACTCTTTATAAAAAGCGGATAAAGTGATTGCTGCATTTTTACGTTCATTAAGAACTTGTTTATAACCGATCTCATAACTGGTTGTGCGTTGTGGCTGCAGGGCAGCATTGCTTACAAAAGGAGATTGGCCGCTGTAAGTCCAGAATAGATATTCAGTCGGAAGTGCTAAGTTATTGCCGGGGCGCTGTGTTGTAATGTCGTAGTTGGCGTTGAATTGAGCAAGATCAGATATTGGGAAGGCAAAAGCTATACGAGGCATTAAATTGATCTGAGGTTCATAATCTTTAAAAGCTTTTGAACTGATAGCCGAACTGTTCGGATCAACCAGATATGGATATAATTTACTTATACTTGCATTTTTGGCTAACACATTGGGGTCGTTCACTTCTGTGCCTTGAGGGTTATACCATTTGTCTTCATTGCGGTACCCGACAATTTTCGATGGGTTTTTAACATCATCTACGTAAACAACATAATCATTACCAATACTGGTAGGGTGATTACCAAGATTACTAACCTCACCGACTGTTTTCATTTCATACAGCGAGTATTTATCTTTTAATACTTTTTGGTTGGCGTCATACCTATCAATGCGTAAACCTAAACGGAATTTCAGATCTTCTATATCAAACTGATCCTGAATGTACCCTGCAATATAAATAGGTTGCAATGCACCGATCTGGCGTTTAAAGTTGCCTGCAGGGTCTTTGTCATTAAAGAATGCGTCAAAGCTGGGTGTAGCACTTGATTTTTTTCCTGTATAATCATACCCCCAATATGAAACCAGTGCGCTTCCATTGTTAAATAGTTCATCCGGGCTGAACATTCCTAATGAATAAAAACTAGGAGCATAGGCATCAGTATTTATTAAACTAGTATTGTTAATTTGCATTCCGAGCTTTTCACGTAAATTTTTGTCAAACTGCTTTTGGCTGTTCCCATCATATTTTTGATCATAAAAAATGTAATCATAAGTGCCGCCAAGATTCACTCTTGTAGGATTCGCCGTATCCAATTGCGTCAGGTGGCTGTTTGTTAATTGACGCATCAATGTCCATAGGTCAATAGGATTGACATTGAAGCCACGTTGTATCCGCTGTTCATATTCAAATCCGATCTGGATATTGTGCTTTTTAACGCTTGCCGAAAAACTTGTATAAACCCGAAAGATATCATCATTCCTGATGCTATAACCATTGTATTGCCGGCCGGTATTGTACCATAATGAATATATGTTGCCCGGCCTGTCGCCATTTAATAAACCCAAACCATTTTGAATTTCATTGAAATTGTGAACCTTATTATTCTCGTATTGATAATATTGTGATGTATAATTTGCTCCTGTTTGATTTATTGTGGCCGGAGTGAAGAGTACCAATGAATCGCCGGGTGCTCCGGTCTGCACGAAAGCGTTTTTCGAAGCGCTATAAGAAAAATTCGGGTAATATTGGTCACTTCCTGCATCGTAGAAGGTATATCTTGTTCTCAGCCTGTCGAATTTCCCGACATAACCATAGTCAAAAAAATTGTCTTTGTGGTCGGCATCCTGCGTAACAGACATGTTTTTGGTATATTCTGCCTGTAAAGTATAAACAGCATTTGTAATAGTTGAGTTTGATTTGTCCTTTTCCGTTTCAGTCTTTGTATTAAAGCGCTGAACCAGACGCGCATTTACACGATACGTATTGTTTATTGTTTGCGGGTTGTTTTGCGGATTGAAGAGCGCATATTCATATACAAATGCAGATTGGTTATTGTAAGAATAGTTTCCTCCAATGGTAAGGTCGGTATTGTCAGCAATTTTAAACTGGAGTTTACCATTTAAGTTGATACCTGATTGAGCAACATTCTGGCGGAATTTTATTTTTTCAAGGTCATTCATTGTGATGAATTCGGCAGCGCGTAAATTTCCGGCTCCTGTAGGAGAAGGTATTAATGGATTTTCTTCCAGACCTTTCAGAACATCATCTTTTACTTTATACGAACCAATTGCTGATGGGTTAGGGTCTTTTCTGTGAATGAATTCACCTGAAAGAACAAAGCCTATTACAGCTTTTTTATTTCCTGCTGTATCGCGTTTTGAATAGAGGGGGCTGCCAAGGCTGAAGCCTAATAGATTATGGCCAAAAGCATCCAGGTATTGTGATGATTCACCCTGTACCGAAGCGAAGAATTTTGGCTGAACACCGCGTGTGGTGATGGAAACTATACCACCCGTGGCATCACCGTATTGTGCAGGAATACCACCGGTAATTGTTGTGATTTGCTCCACACCTAGTTGTGATACACCAAAGCCGCCGATCACACGAACACCGTCAATGAAATAAGAAGTAGCATCCGCCCGAGATCCACGTATACTTAATGCGCCTCCCTGATCGGCCTGGAATACACCGGCTGTTTGTGCAACAATGGTGTTAACGTTTTTCTGCGCCATATTAATGAACTGGTCGCGTGTGATGGTTGAACCTGATTTGGTTTCAGGGTCGATGAGAGGAGCCTTGTATTCGGATACTTCAACGGCTTTCAATTCAACACCACCTGCTACGGTTGACATAGAAAGCTTAGGGTAAGTAACTTTATCGGCAGACACAATAATACCTGTTTGCTGTATTGTTTGATAGCCGACAAAAGTGGCTTTTACATCATATTTTCCGGGAGGGAGTGCTGTAAATTGAACTTCACCGTCAAGGTTGGTTTGGTTAATAGCGACTTTAGCGCCATTTTGTTCAACCAATACATTCGCAAAAGGCATAGGCTCGCCGTTGGATTTATCAACGAGTTTTATTTTTAATGAGCCAGTTTGCGCGTATGACAATACTGTTCCGGCTACAACGAAAGAAAAGACGAGTAGTATTTTTCGTAGCATTTTGAGAAGTTTATGTTAAACGTAATATGATTTATTTTGTACAATGCGAAGGGCGAATATAGGAATAATTGTCAAAAAGTTATAAAAATTTATTTCCATCTTTATTTTCCCTATAAGACACTTCATATCAGCTATTTAAATTTTAATTTCATTCTTCCTGGCAGCGGTTTGTATGCTGTAAATTTGCCATTTTTTTTTACGCGTCATTTATTTGTTTTTTGGTCTGTTCCGGACAAGCCTGAAGGTTAAGCCCCACGCTTTTTGTTTAAGCTTCCTGCTTGCCCGGCGACCACCTTTTCCTACTTTCTCTTTCTGTTGAAGGAAAAGAATGTTAATCTATTTAACTTGTTATTACTACTATTACATTGTAAATAATAAACGCTAAGGTTGCAGCACCGCACCAGCGAATCCATGAGTCGACCACTCTGTGGTAACTGACTCTTCTTTTCGAAATTGCCTTCATGATCTTTAGGTTTTGGTTATGACAATATTACGCAGTAAAAACAGTGTTTATTGTGGCATTCTTCCGAAGGGAGGTGCTTACTTTTTAAGTGGTGGGATAATTATGATAAACGGTTACCTATTTAGTTCAAGGTTCAAAGTTCAAAGTTAAACGGGGTCGATGAGATAGATGCTGTTTGGCAATCAGGAGCAATATTCGAGGACAATCAAACATTGAACATTGAACCCGGAACATTGAACAAAACTAATGTCCACCCAGCTTTTCGAGGAATTCGATCTTTTTTCTGCGTGATACTTCAACCTGTGAGTTATCAGATAGCACTACATAGCCGCCTTCTCCCTTAATGTATTTTTTTACATGATCGAGATTCACTAAATGTGAGCGGTGCACACGGAAAAAATTCTCTCCTTCAAACATTTCTTCGTATTCGCCCAGTGTTCGGGATGACATGATCTTTTTGCCGTTGTTCAAAATGAAATATGTATAGTTGCCGTCCGAATCACAACGGATGATATCTGTAAGGTTTATAAAAACCAAACCATCGCCATCAGGAATTGCAACCTTTTTCAGCTTGGACTCGCTTTTTACATTGGAAAGAAGTGTCTTGTATTTATCGCCCAGTGATTTTTTACTTAAACGTTTTTCTTCCACCCTTTTTACCGCATGTTTAAGATCTTCGGGATCTATGGGTTTCAACAGGTAATCAACCGCGCTGAATTTGATCGCCCGGATGGCATAATGATCATAGGCGGTGATGAACACTACATCAAAATCAATGTCCTTTATTTTTTCAAGCAGATCAAATCCGCTGCCATTGGGCATTTCAATATCAAGAAAAACCAACTCCGGTTCGTATTTCTGTATCGCTGTTAGCGCGCTGGTCATGGAATCAGCTTTGGCGAGTATATGTACCTGCGGGCAATATTTTTCAAGGATCAGGGCTAAAGATTCGCGTGATCCGTTTTCGTCATCTACAAGTATTGCTTTCATGCTTTTGTTTAAAGTTTATGAGGTAACATTGAATAATTTGTTTTTCAAAATGTAAAAAAGTTGGCAGAAGGCAGTTTACAGTTGGCAATGATTGCTGTTTGCCAACTGCAAACTGATCTTTGCCAACTGAATGCTTTTGTGCGCTGGTCAACTGCTTTCAACGGGTACAAATATTACAATGCGTGTCCCGGCAGGGTTTCCGTTAGCATCTGTTAAATCTACAACTTCTTCGCTTAAGCTGGTGTTGTTATTATTAATATGATTCAGAATAGACAGGCGTTCTTTCGTAATTGACATGCCAAGCGAACGATGCTGGCTGATCCTGCTTTTGTTTGATTCTTTCGCTTTAGCGCGCCCTATACCATTGTCTTCTATTGTGCAAATAATAAAATCATCATTTTTTGTAAGATCAATGAGCAGTTTGCCATTCCCTGTTTTTGGTAACAAGCCGTGGATAATAGCGTTTTCAATATAAGGTTGTATTAACATGGAAGGTATCTCTTCGTTGTTAACATCTATTTTCGGATCGACCCTGAAGATGTATTCAAATTTATTGTCGAAACGCATAGCTTCCAGCTCGAGATATAGTTTTAACGTATCAAGTTCATCTTTAATAGTGATCGAAGGCTGTTTGGTATTTTCCATAATTGCCCTCATCAATTTGGCGAAACGGGAAAGATATTTTAAAGCTGCATCGGATTCGTTGTTCGCGATATAGTGCTGAATGGAACTCATTATATTAAAGATAAAATGCGGATTCATCTGGGAACGTAAGGCAAGGAGTTCAACATTCGCGATGCGTTTTTGAAGTTCGGAGCGCTGTCGTTCCTGTGTACGTACAAGATTTATGCGATAATAAATGAACAGGAACACCGCAGTGATTATTCCGATCGTTGCAAGCGTCCTGAACCACCATGTTTTCCAAAATGGCGGAACAATAGTGAATGAAAATTGTGTTGGCTGTTTATTCCAAACACCTTCATTATTTGAGCTGATCACTTTAAATGTATAATGCCCGGCCGGCAGGCTGGAATATTTTACGAAGTTCTCACTGGTTACAGGCGCCCATTGTTTATCCGCGCCTTCAAGTATATATCGATACCGGACTTTGGCCGGATTGGTCAGGCACACGCCGATAAATCCGAATGAAATGGTATTCTCATCATAGGACAGTTTGCAATTGTTGTTTAATACAGTATCCTTTTCGGCAAGAGCAATGCTGATAATGCTTGTTTTGGGTTCAAGGGTGTTTAACCGATCCTCTGACGGAGTATATTTTATGAGGCCATTAACGGTGCCAAACCAAAGGCTTCCATCAGGTTCCTTGAACGCGCCATTCGTATTACATTCAACACCCTGGAATCCTTCTTCCTTCGCGTAGGGCTGAATTCGTTTTTCCCCGCTTTTCCTGAATTCGTTTACATTTATTTTATTGATACCCTGGTTTGTGCCTGCCCATAAAAATCCTTTATCATCGAGGAGCATTACATAAACCAGGTCGGAACTCATGCCGTCCGACTCGCTGAAATGGGTGGTTTGTTTTCCGTCGTACATGAACACGCCGTCAAGTGTTCCGAAAAAAAGATCTCCTTCGGTATCCTGAAGTATACTGAAAACAGAATTACTGGTAACTCCTATCTGTTTTGAGTATTCGGCAAATTCTTTTCCGTCATACTTAAACAAGCCGCCAAGATATGTGCCGAGCCATATGGTATTATTCTTATCCTGCGCTATTGTCCATACATCGAAGTTTCCTTTCGGACTTTGAAGAGGAATTGTTTTGAAATTTTTTCCATCATACAACGCAATACGGTTATTTTGTCCCAGCCATATGATCCCGGTGTTGTCAATATAAAGCGCAGTTACCGAATCGCTGGTAAGTCCGTTCTTTTTAGTATAGTTTACAAAAGTGTGTCCGTCAAATTTACTGAGACCGTTATTGGTTCCGATCCACAGATCATTGTTCTTGTCAAGTACTGCGGCATTCACATCATTTCCGCTTAATCCGTTTTTGGTGGTATAGTTAGTGAAAGTTTTTCCGTCATAAATATAAAACCCTCCGTTTTTAGTGCCTATAAACAGGTTGTTGTTTTTGTCGCGTAAGATCTGGTATATAAATGTGCTTTGCATTCCTTCCTTCTCTGCAAATAAGCCAAACACATCACTCCGGTATCGATACAGGCCGTTGTACGTTCCGATCCAGAAATTGCCTTCATAATCCGTATAAAGACTTTCAATGATATTACTGTTAAGTTCGGGTCCCGGAACATATTTTTTAAATGAAATGCCATTTGGTGAATGAATGATCTTGCATAGTCCTTTTTCTGTTCCAGCCCATACGTTTTTTAGCGCGTCTGTTTGCACGGTTTTAATTTCATTGTCGGGCAAGCCTTGTTGTATAAAGTAGTTTTCAAACTTATTTTTACTGAGTACACTTAAGCCGTTACTGGTGCCGATCCATAAATTTCCATTTAAGTCGCTGCACAGGGTTCTTATGCTTTTATCAGGCAATCCATCATTGACTGAATAATTTGTAATTTTCTTGTTTGCGTATGAGCATAATCCCTGGGAAGTGCCGATCCAGATCAGGTGCGCAGCATCTTCATGTAAACACAATACATCGTTTGAGATGAGTCCGTTGCCGGAGTTAATGAGTTCAAATCGTTCTCCATCGTATTTACAGATCCCGTTGCCTGTAGCGAACCAAATATTTCCTTCAAAGTCAGTTAAAGAAGCGCGGATGGAATTGTCGGGCAGGCCATTTGCAGTAGTATATGATGTAAATTTTCCATTGTTAAATTTGTTCACTCCATCAATTGTGCCAATCCATATATTTCCCTGTTTGTCTTCTGTGATTGATCTGACGGAATGGTGTATGAGTCCGTTCTTAGGACTGTAATTTGTAAATGTGCGACCGTTGAATTTGCTTAAGCCGCCGTAGCCACCTGTCCATAAATTGCCTTTGCTGTCCTGGAAAATGGCAGATACCTGTATAAATGGCAAACCATTATCAACTGAGTAATTCCGGAAGTAATAGGATTGCGCGAATAGGGGAGATAAAGAAATTAATAATGAAAAATTAATAATTAATAATGCGCAACAGCTCCTATATTCTGTATGTTTCTTCAATCAGACTTTTTGTTTTTTTGAAAACCAGCGTTTGAGAAAGAATTCGCGTTTGTGTTGGTTGTTTCGAATAGCAGTTTTCCTGTCTTTTTTCATTCTTTTTCGCACTTCTTTTGTCTGAATACGTTTATGGTGCTCTTTAATTTTCTTTTTTTCGGCTCGTTCGTTCCTTCGTTTTTCTTTCCACATCTTTTTTGCTTCTTTGCGTTGGGCGCGTGTGGTTTTAGGCTGTTGTTCTTTGTCTGTTTTGGCTGCCTCCTGGGCAAATGCTATTAAAGGCATAAAAAGGACAGCAAATAGGATTATGCGCTTATATATTTTGCTCATAAATTGGGAATGTGGGGTAACAATTATACGAAAATTTACACACTCTTTTAAAAAGGGCATAAATGCCCTATCTTTACAGCATTATGTTTAATACAGGAAAATATATTTTTATTGGGTTATTGTTTTGTTTTATATGCAATAGCTGCAAAAAAAATTCGGAGAATAATAAGAGCGGTGTTCCAACCGCGCCGGTTGACATGTATATTTATATCACCAGTAATCCGGCTTTGAACAGCCCGACAGGCTGGGTGTATGTGAACGGAGGAGTACGTGGAATTCTTGTTTATCGTAAAAACAGTACCGACTTTATGGCGTATGAACGCAATTGTACATATACGCCATCAGATGCCTGTGCGAGAATTAACGGAGAGCCGGGTGGTATTTTTGCCATTGATACTTGCTGCGGTTCAAAATTTTTAATGAGCGATGGAAGTGTAAATGTTGGTCCTGCAACTATTCCATTAACAAAGTATCAGGCCACTTTCGACGGTACAAATACTATTCATATTTTTAATTAATTGATAGTAAACTGAGGGCGATCGTTCTTTCTGTTTAAATTGTTTGCCCCGGTAAAAAGGCATTTTTATTTTATGAGAAGAGTGTTTTCGTGCTTATTCCTTATTCTGTTTCTCTACAACATTGTGGGATATTACCCTGTGTTCCTGTATTTTCAGAGCCAGGTAAAGGATGAGGTGTATCAAAAAATTAAAAATCCCGTTCCCCAGAATGACTTAACTGTATTTGTTTTTGATGGGGATGAATATAAAAGCCTTGAATGGGTTGAAAGAAATGAGTTCCGTTATAAAGGAAATTTATATGATGTGGTAAGAAAGAAAACGGATGGCAATGGGAATATTGTAGTCGAAGTTCTTAATGACAAAAAAGAAAAGGAACTTATTGTTAACCTTAAAGAGCAAACGCAACAAAACACAGAGAATCCGGCAACAGGAAAAGGCGGACAAAAGCTACCCGAGTTTTTTTCAAATCTTTATTTGCCAACAAATAATCAGAATTCTTTTATTCAGGAGAAATCCATTCAATTACCGTGCAGGTTTCAATCTTCACTCATTTCTTGTATCAGAGAAATTCCCTCCCCCCCACCCAGGTTAGTTTAATTGATTTTTATTTTTTCTTTCATAATAAGGACGTGGATAAATAATCTCCATCGTTTTTGTATGATAGTTTATTTTTTTCAAAATTAAAATAGTTAAACTGATCGAATATGAAAAGGAGATTTATGGTAATATTTTTATGGATATGGTCTGTGACGGGCTATACCCAGACAGTAAAAGTGATTGACAACAATGCTTTACAGGCATTACCGGGTTGTGCTATTTATAGCAAAAATCCGAATTTGTCAACCACAACCAATGCAAAGGGTCAGGCTGACATTTCTGCTTTTAAAAATGCTGACAGTATTTTTTTTCGGTTTATAAGTTTTAAAGAATCGGTATATAGTTATAAGCAGCTTGAAGCCATGCAATTTAAAGTTGAAATGGTGGAAGATAATATTTCACTGAATGAAGTGGTCGTCTCTTCAAATCGTTGGGAAGAGAAGCAAGTTGAAGTTCCCGCTCGTGTTGAGAAAATAGGCAGGCGGGATGTTGCTTTTAAGAACCCTCAGACAACAGCAGATATGTTGGAGACAAGCGGGTATGCTTATATTCAAAAGAGTCAGCAGGCAGGAGGCTCACCAAACCTGAGAGGCTTCGCGACCAATCGTGTAATGATCGTTGTGGATCGTGTTCGGATGAACAATGCTATTTTTCGTGCCGGCAACCTTCAGAATGTAATATCGATAGATGCCAATGCGCTTGAAAGCACTGAAATTCTTTTCGGGCCCGGAGCGGTAATGTATGGCAGCGATGCAATAGGCGGTGTGATGGATTTCCATACGTTAAAGCCGAAATTCTCTGAAGGGGATAAGTTGTTATTCACCGGAAATGTATTTGGCCGCTTCTCTTCAGCGAATAATGAAAAAACAGGTCATATGGATTTAAGCATCGGGTTGAAAAAATGGGCGTTTACAACCAGTTATACTTACGCCGACTATGCCGATCTGCGTGCCGGTTCAAAAGGGAATTCTTATTTCCTTCGTCCTTCATACGTGAAGACAGTAAATGGAAAAGATTCCATGTTTGTGAACAGCGATTCCTCTTTGCAGGTCGGTTCTGCATTCAGCCAAACAAATTTTATGCAAAAAATTCGGTTTAAACCGAATGAAGCATGGGATTTTGATTATGCATTTCATTACTCTGAAACCTCTGACGCCGGGCGGTATGACCGGCTGGTGCAGGATTTAAATAGCGATGGTAAACTTGATAATGCGGAATGGTATTATGGTCCCCAAAAGTGGATGATGAATCGTCTGGGCATTTCTAATACAAAAAGCAGCAAGCTGTATGACCAATTACGTTTTGCAGCAGCTATGCAGGATTATGAGGAAAGCCGCCATGACCGAAAGTTTAATGACAATCGACTTCGTAACCAGACAGAAACTGTTGACGCTCTTTCATTCAATCTTGATTTAGACAAAAGGATAAATGAAAAAGCGATATTGTTCTTCGGGGCGGAGTTTGTTCACAATAAAGTAGGTTCGGTCGCCAACCGGGTACACAGGGTAACATTTGCAGAAACACCAACCACCACGCGCTATCCTGATGGTTCAACCTGGCGGGCATACGGAGCTTTTACGAATTTGAAATACAAGTTAAATTCAAAATGGATCATGAACGCGGGGGCACGTTACACCCAATACATGATAAAAGCTGATTTTGACACTTCGCTGTTCCCTTTCCCGTTTGTTCATGCGGAAAACAGTAATGGCGCCTTAAATGGCAGCATTGGTTTTGTTTTCAGTCCTAACACCACATGGCAGTTGTATCTGAATGGATCAACCGGCTTTCGCGCTCCCAATATAGATGATCTGGGGAAGGTGTTTGATTCACAGGCCGAAAGTGTGGTTGTTCCCAATGCAGATCTTAAGCCGGAATATGCTTACAATGCGGAAATAGGCACGGCTAAAACGTTTGGCAGCTTTCTGAAAGCAGATTTTGCCGCATATTACACTTTGTTGAAGGATGCTTTGGCCCGCAGAAATTTTCAATATAACGGACAAGACAGTATTATTTACGATGGACAGTTGAGCCAGGTATTGGCAGTCCAAAACATCACTGCTGCCAATGTTTATGGTGTGCAGGCAGGTATTGAATTCAGTTTTGGTAAAGGGGTCGGATTAAAAAGCACGATCAGCTATCAGCGGGGTGAAGAACAAAGTGAAGATAGTTTAATCTATTACCCTAAACCGCATGTTGCGCCTTTGTTTGGAGGTACTCATTTGTTTTATGAGCGCAAAAAACTCAAGTTTGATCTTTACGCATTATATAATGGTAAAATGGATTTTGAGCGTCTTCCTTTGGTTGATCGTATTGATAATTCGTCTTTCGCTAAAGATGCAAACGGAAATCCTTTTACTCCCGGCTGGTATACACTTAATTTTAAAGCAGCATGGTTCATCAATCAATACCTTGTTTTAAACGCAGGACTTGAAAATATCACCGATCAACTGTATCGGCCGTATTCATCAGGTATAAGTGCTGCAGGCAGGAACATTACCGCGGCATTGCGTGTGCGTTTTTAGAGTATAATTTACCCCATTTTTGATAGAGTTTCGCACCTTTCCCGATTAAGGAAAAGTGAATAAACAAGAAACAATTTATTACATTTATGGAAATGTTGTTACGAAAGAAAGATGTAATGTCATCTAAGAATGACTTTATATCCGTTATTTTCCTTTCTATGTAATAATGGCAAATAAATAAATCCTTTAAGATAATTAGACAAAGTAACGTGTAGACTTTCCCAAAGGTTGCGTTATCCCTTTGTCTAATGTAAGCTATGAGTAAAACCCATAGTTTCCAAATTTGCTTCGTTTCTTTGTATTCTATTATATTAGGAATACAAATTGGTGTTGCAATAGGAAAAGCAGTCAAATAAATTTGATTGCTAATAAAGGAGGATGAATTAAAAAACTTCCTCCTTTTATTATTTATTTGTTCTATACTTATTAGTTTCATAATTTCCTTAATCGGGAAAGGTGCGTAGAGTTTTCTATTTATAACTGGAGGAAGCCTTTTCAGGACTATTGTTGGCAAAATAAAAAGGGCTGAAATTGCTCGTTGCAATCTCAGCCCTTTTATATGAAAGGCGGGTTTTAAACCCGCTTTACTTTTAATACCTGTATGTATCCTTCTTAAACGGACCGTTTTTAGGAACGTCAATGTATTTAGCCTGTTGATCAGTTAATGTGTCAATCTCTACACCAACTTTTTTCAAGTGCAGGCGGGCTACTTTCTCATCCAGGTGTTTTGGCAACGTATAAACTTTGTTTTCATATTTGCCTGGATTCATCCATAGTTCCAATTGAGCAAGTGTTTGGTTGGTAAACGAGTTGCTCATTACAAATGAAGGGTGACCCATTGCGCAACCAAGGTTTACCAAACGGCCTTCAGCAAGTACGATAATATCTTTACCATCAACAGTATATTTGTCAACCTGTGGTTTAATGGTGTCTTTTGTTTTGCCATGGTTTTTGTTCAGCCAGGCCATGTCAATTTCATTATCAAAATGACCAATGTTACAAACAACGGCATTGTGTTTCATAGCTTTGAAATGGCGGTCAGTAATGATGTTGAAATTACCGGTAGCGGTAACCACAATATCAGCTTCTTTAATAGCCTCGTCCATTTTTTTCACTTCATAACCTTCCATGGCGGCTTGTAACGCGCATATCGGGTCGATTTCAGTTACAATAACACGAACTTTTGAATCTTTTAATGACTCAGCGGAACCTTTTCCTACATCACCGTAACCGGCAACAACAGCAACTTTTCCGGCAAGCATAAGGTCAGTGGCCCTGCGTATAGCATCCACCAATGATTCGCGGCAGCCGTATTTATTATCGAATTTGGATTTTGTAACAGAATCGTTAACGTTAATAGCCGGAAGCGGTAAAGTTCCTTTGGTTACACGTTCATGTAAGCGAAGAACACCTGTAGTGGTCTCTTCAGAGATGCCTTTAATATCCTTTACAAGATGTGGGTATAGATCCAAAACCATATTGGTAAGGTCGCCGCCATCATCAAGTATCATATTCAATGGTTTTCTGTCTTCACCAAAGAAAAGTGTTTGTTCAATGCACCAGTCGAATTCTTCGTTGGTCATTCCTTTCCAGGCATAAACAGGAATACCCGCAGCGGCAATAGCTGCAGCAGCGTGGTCCTGTGTTGAAAAAATATTGCAGGATGACCAGGTAACATCAGCACCCAGTTCAACCAATGTTTCGATCAACACAGCGGTTTGAATGGTCATATGCAGGCAACCGGCAATGCGGGCACCTTTTAATGGCTTTTTCGGACCAAATTCTTCGCGGAGCGACATTAAGCCGGGCATTTCCTGCTCAGCCAATTTTATTTCTTTACGACCCCACTCGGCCAATGATATATCCTTTACTTTGTATTTTAAAAACGGAGGAGGATTTTTACCCGAAGTTTTCTTTTCAGCAGTTGCTGTTTGTGCCATGTTTTTTTATTTTTAATTTGATTATCAGAATTTTAGCCTGCAAATGTATGAAAGTGACCTTAAAAGCCCAAAAAATTATAGGTTATTATTCGACAAGGATGATCACAAAATTATTTATTAATATACTGATAATGAACTATATATATGCCATTGCTGTTCAATAAGCATATTACCCCCAATAGTCAGCTGGCTTTGTGGCATATCACCGAAGGCGTTGATGGACTATTGTTGCTACTTAACTGCAGGATCGATCCATTGGTATTAAATGTAAATGAGCAGTTGAAGAAACAGCGTATTAGCGCCAGGATATTAGTGAACCTGTTATGCACGGAACCCTGTAACGAAATTAAATATGACAGTTATAACAAACCCTCCCTGATGAATTCGACCACAAAAATTTCAATTTCACACGCGCATGATCGGGTAGCAGTGATAATCAACAAGGTTAACGAAACAGGTATTGATATTGAGCTTATTAAATCAAAGGTTGAACGTATTGCCCGGCGGTTCATGAGTGAAGCGGAGCTTAAACAGTTGGATAATAATAACCGGATCGAACAATTGATCACCTATTGGTGTGCTAAAGAAACGCTTTACAAATACTATGGCAAAAAGGAATTGTTGTTCCGTGAAAATATTTTTGTTGAACCTTTCGCTCAAAATGCAAGTGGAAAGCTGGTTGGACATATAAAAACATCACACATCAACATTGATGTGTCTCTTTGTTACGAAAAAACAGGTGATTACATGTTGGTTTATGTTAATGATTAATTAATATTGTAAAACTAAACGAAAGTATATTGGCTTCCATATACACTACAATTCAGGAAAAAATTCGTTCCGGGCAAAAACAACTTGCTGTTTTGATCGACCCCGATAAATTTGAGTCAACTGAAATTGTTGAAATCGCAAATGACGCTAAAGTTGATTATTTTTTTGTGGGAGGAAGCCTTATGGCCGGAGGAAGCATTGAGCGCTGCATAAAGGAAATAAAAAAACATTCCACTATACCTGTCATTATTTTCCCGGGAAGCACAATGCAGATTTGTGATAAAGCGGATGGTATTTTATTGATATCTCTTATATCCGGCCGCAATCCCGATCTGTTAATCGGACAGCATGTTGTTGCAGCCCCGTATTTAAAGCACAGTGGTCTCGAAATACTTTCAACCGGTTATATTTTAGTTGACAGCGGCCAACAAACCAGTGCCTCCTATATCAGTAATACGATGCCGCTTCCGCATGATAAAAGCGATATCGCGGCCTGTACTGCAATGGCAGGTGAAATGCTGGGACTTAAACTGATCTATCTTGATGGCGGAAGCGGGGCGCTTAAACCGGTAAGCGGACAAATGATTAAAAGTGTTAAAGAAAATATTAGGGTACCATTGGTTGTTGGAGGCGGTATAAAGTCGGTTGAACAAGCGAATATAGCTGTACAGGCCGGAGCGGATATACTTGTTATCGGTAACGCGCTTGAGAGTGATGCCGGACTTTTATTATCAATAGCGGAGGCTGTTCATAAGGGTATTATTTTGAATAATTAAGTGGGGATTGTATGAAGCTGATACTGATTTCATCATCATCGGGTATTGAAAAGGAAGTAGAGATATTAACGAGTCTGTTTGAAAAGGGGCTTCAGACACTACATCTCCGCAAGCCGAAATATTCCACGCCAAAACTCAGGAAGTTTCTGCAAAGTATTCCATCTAAATACCATAACCGTATAATTATTCATTCGCATCACAACCTGGCCTTAAAATTTGATCTGAAGGGGATACATCTTACCAAATCCCATAAACGGAGAAGGCTCAAGACCTGGTTTACACTTATGATGATCAGAAGACGGAAGCCCGGTATTTTGGTTACAACTTCATACACTAAGCTTGGAAATATACTGGAAGCCGAAAAGCAATACAATTATGTTTTTCTCAGTCCTATCTTCGACAGTTCAACATCCAAGTACCAGGCCGGGTTTACCGAGCATAGCCTGATAGGCACATTGAAAAAGACACCTTATAAAGTTATAGCACGCGGGGGAGTTGATGTTGATCATATAGCGAAAGTGCAGGAGATTGGATTTTACGGACTTGCAATCCACAGTTCTATATGGAATATTGATGATCCTGTAACTGAATTTGAAAGTTATATTAATAAGTTTAAAGAGCTTGGTATCCCTGCTGAATGAGTCTTCCCTTTGAACAGCTTTTTCTAGTGCAGTATACACACCAGCAGCGTTGGCCAGTTTGCTTTCCGCAAACTCATATAGCCATGGTATAAATGTAGGCCCGGAACCCTTTTTCTCCAGCCGGAATTCCTTCAGGATGATCCCAACTAATGTTGATACTAAAAAGGTATAAGCCCAATGGTATAATGCCGATCGAAAGAAGAATACAATTTTTAATTGGACTCCTGAATTATATGGTGCAGTCATGGATAATTGAAACAAAAGCTGCGCACACTGCGTAAAAAAATGTATTTTAATAGTTTAAATGGCACTACGTATTATGAGAGGTTTATTTTGTGTGATAGCAATTTTATTGCTGACAGGTGGAGCCTTTGCGCAGACAAGAGTTACCGGTAAGATACTCGATGCTAAAACCAAGGAGCCTTTACCATTTGTAAATGTTATTTTCAAAGGCACGAAGAATGGTGCCACCAGTGATTTTGACGGCAATTACGATATAAGCACCAATGCGGTTTCGGATTCTGTTGTCGCGACCTTTGTTGGATATAAGAGTACGACGGTCGGGATCAGGCGTAATGTCTCCCAGAACATTACAATTTTATTGGAAGAGAATGCTATCAACCTGCAGGTGGTTGAAGTGAAAGCGGGTGAAAATCCGGCTCACCGGATATTGCGTAAAGTGATCGCTCATAAACCTAAAAATGACAGAGATCTTTTGGATGCATACCAGTATGAATCTTACAACAAGCTGGAGTTCGATCTGAATAATATCAACAAGGAATTCAAGAATCGGAAAATAATGAAACCCATTAAATTTATTTTTGATAATATTGACAGCACAAACAGGAGTGAAAAACCTTTTCTCCCGCTTTTTATAACCGAAACGCTTTCCGATTATTATTATCGCCGCGATCCGAAAGAGAAAAAGGAAGTTGTAAAAGCAAGTAAAATTTCCGGTGTGCAGAACTCCAGTATATCACAATTTCTGGGCGATATGTATCTGAATCTTAATGTCTATGAAAACAGCATTATTCTATTCTCCAAGGGTTTTGCCAGTCCCGTTTCTGATAATGGACTTTTCTTTTATAAGTATTACCTGATCGATAGTATGTATGTTGACAATCACTGGTGCTACCAGATCCAATTCAAGCCCAAACGCAAACAGGAATTTTGTTTTGAGGGAAACATGTGGATCGCGGATACAACGTTCGCTATTAAGCGCCTGGAGATGAGTATAGCCAATGATGCCAATATTAATTTTATTAATGGCTTGTCTGTGATACAGGATTACGAACGTGTTGACAGCGTTTGGATGCTCCATAAAGATAAGCTGGTGATCGACTTTTCGGTTAAGGACAATACAATGGGGATATACGGACGTAAAACAACTTCGTATAAAAACTTTGTCATTAACAAACCACATTTCGGCGACTTTTATTCAGATGCCACTAACCTGGTTGTTGATGATGAGGCGTTGAAGAGGAATGATGACTATTGGAATGGTGTGCGCCATGATACACTCACTAAAAATGAAAAGGCTATTTACAAAATGGTTGATACCATTCAAACGCTTCCTATATATAAAACCTGGGTGGATATTGTGACAATTTTTATAAGCGGGTATAAAACATTTAATTACTTTGATATTGGTCCCTATTATAACCTGGCAAGTTTTAACGGAATAGAGGGTTGGCGTTTGCGTTTCGGGGGCCGTACAAGTATTGCTTTCAGCGAATGGTATGAACTGAACGGATACGTAGCTTACGGAATAAAGGATAAGCAGTTCAAATACAGTATGGGTTACAAAACATTTTTATCCAAGAAGCCCAGGATAATAGCCGGTGTATCTTACAAGAATGATTACGAAGTGCTGGGACAAAGCGCAACCGCTTTTTCGCAGGATAATATCCTGTCATCCGTTTTCAGGGCGCGATCGCTTAAAAACATGACGGCTATTGAAAAGACCGAAGCTTTTTATGAACAGGAGTGGTATCCCGGATTCAGCAATAAGTTGCTTTTTACGAACAGGATATTTAGCCAGATATTGGGTGACAAATATTTATTTAATACACTCAACAGCAAACTGGATGAACGGGAATTCATTAATGCGTCTGAATTTAGTCTTGTTACACGTTATGCGCGTGATGAAAAATTTGTTGGTGATGGATTTACCCGTACCAGTCTTGGAACACGCTCGCCTGTGTTAACCTTTCAGTATACGTATGGAGGGAGCGGCATTTTTGGAGGGGAGTATGATTATCACAGAATGGTAGCGAGCATTGATGATCGTTTGTATTTCACCCCTTTCGGCTTTATTCATCCCGGTAATGAAACATACATTTACGATTACTCTTCCTACAACCTCATGAATTTTTTCGAGTTTGTGAGCGACCGCTATATTACGATTTCCATATTTCACCACTTTGACGGGTTCTTTTTTAACCGTATTCCGTTATTCAGAAAGTTGAAATGGAGAGAAGTGTTTATCGCGAAAGGATTGCTGGGACACTTAAACCCTAAGAATCTTGATGTAACTGTTCTGCCAAACGGTTTATCCTGGCTGGATAAGGGCGCTTATGCCGAAGTAGGCGCGGGCGTTGAAAATATCGCCAAAATTTTCCGCTTTGATGCTTTCTGGAGATTGACGTACTTAGATAAACCGGATATTTCTAAATTTGGTATACGGGGCTCTATTCAACTTTCATTCTGATACAGCGTACTACGAAGCTTATGTTACATAATTCAAATAAAGTAAAATATGAATCAGGATTTACTGAAGTCGCAATCTTATTCAGGCAATGGGCGTAGTAGTATGATTTTACGTACAGAAAATATTACCAAAAAATATAAAAGCCGCGCGGTGGCAAAAGATGTGTCGGTGCAGGTAAGCCAGGGCGAGATTGTTGGGTTGCTGGGTCCTAATGGTGCGGGGAAAACCACATCGTTTTATATGATCGTGGGAATGATAAAACCGAACTCCGGTAAAATTTTCCTGGATGACACAGATATTACCGAACAGCCCATGTACAAACGCGCCCAGATGGGTATTGGTTATTTGCCGCAGGAGGCATCGGTATTCCGCAAGCTGAGTGTGGAGGATAACATAAAGGCCATTCTTGAAATGACAAAGCTTGATAAAAAGGAACAGGCCGAAAAACTGGAGCTGCTGCTGGATGAATTCGGCCTGCAGCATATACGCAAAAGCATCGGCGACCGGCTTTCGGGCGGTGAGCGCAGAAGAACAGAGATAGCACGCTGCCTCGCTGTTGATCCTAAATTTATTTTACTCGACGAACCTTTTGCCGGTGTTGATCCCATTGCTGTTGAAGATATACAGGCCGTAGTGCATAAGCTGAAAGCAAAAAATATCGGCATATTGATCACCGACCACAATGTACACGAAACATTAAGTATCACCGACCGGGCCTACCTGTTGTTTGAAGGCTCTATCCTTAAAGCCGGTTCGGCCGAAGACCTTGCGAATGATGAGCAGGTGAGGAAGGTTTATTTGGGGAAGAATTTTGAGTTGAGGAAGTAGGTCCTCACCCTTCTCAAAAAAGTGCACAATGGGAAAATCAATGCTCCAGTGGTTCTCTGCTGGTATGTCTCACTCTTAATATTTCAATGGTATCAACTTCTATTTTGTATGTTATGCGGTAACTGTAAATAATATAGGCTCTGTAATTCCCTTTATTATTTATTTTGAGTTGAGCCGCTTTGTATATTTCCTTGCCTGTTTCTAAAACAGCTGTGGATACCAAAATAGCCGAGCGCACTTTTTTAGCATTTTGCTCAGAATCTTTTTTAATGTATTTGTAAATATCTTTTAGTTGTTCTTTGGCTAAGTCAGCCCAAATTATTTTATAAGCTTTACCTTTTACCATCCCTTCATTTCTTTTTTCAAATCCTCTTGTGTTGTGAATTTCCCCTTGGCTATTTGCTTTTCTGCTTTGGCTATTTCTTTATTATATTGCTTAACGCTTATCCGTTGGCCGGATGGTTCTATGTGTAATATGTTTTTTACCATAGATAGCAATAATTCTTGTTGCTTGTTTGATAACAGAGGCAAATAAGCGTTTAACTCTTTTTTTATTGCAGTAGCTGTCATAGTAATTATGATTTTAGATACGATGCAAAGTTAATAATTTTCGGATGTTTTTTGAAAACAAGGCAAGTGCGTTAGCACCCTCTCCTTCGGAGAGGGCAGGGTGAGGCTAATCCATCGCCCTTCTCAAAAACAAATTCAATGCATACATCGCTTTGAATGTTTCAACACATTGTTTTAAGAATGTTTTGGAAGTGAGCACTTTTGAATTCAGATCTTTATAGGCAATAAAGCTTTTTAATTTTAACAATTCAAGTGCGGGATTTTCTTTATCATACCCTTTGGGTGGATTGACAAGTTTATCCTCCTGGCTTAATTTTCCGAAATGCTTTTTGAAATTTTTATCGTTCACTATTTTTTGAAATTCGGGGAGATTGTAATCGATCTCCTGGCGAATGGCATTCAGTTTATCAGCTTCTGGCATCCATACGCCACCTGCAATAAAGGCCGCTCCCGGCTCAATATGAATATAATAACCGGGCAGGTTTGATTTTTTCCCGCCTGGATTAATAATGGCGCCAAAATTGGTTTTGTAGGGAGATTTGTTTTTCGAAAAGCGTACATCTCGGTTTATGCGGAATAAACACTTTTTGCCTTCAAGTCCCGTCACAGCCTTGTCGAAACGTGCAAGTTCGGGTATGAGGGTGTCAACAAAAGTCTGAAAATCCTTTCTCGCAGTTTCGTATGCCGGACGGTTTTTATCAAACCATTCTTTGTTGTTGTTCTTTTTTAACGAAGCTAAAAACTTTAATGTTTGAGGATTTAACATAACAGGAGATTATGAAATTAACCAATTGTCGATTTGTAGGTTGGGGCTAAAGCCGGAGATACTGAATTTTAATTGCCCCGGCATTAATGCCGGGGCAATTAAATTGGCTGGGAAATGAGGGTTTTAGCCCAAGTCTTTTTTTACTTTTTAATGATCACTTCTTTTTTAATAATGGAATCTTTGCCGCATTTTTTCATGCACTCTTCTTTTTCATCATCGTTTTTCATTCCGCAGTCTTCTTTGTCCATTCCGCAGTGGCCTTTGTCAGAACCCATCATACAGCCACTACCCATACCCATTCCGCAGGATCCATGATGCATTCCCATTCCCATTCCATGTCCCATTCCGCAACCCATCATTTTGTTGCCACAACCCTGCATCATCTGTTCACAACAACCGCCCTGCATTGTTGCACTCATGCACATCATGCGTTTGTGTTTCCCCATGCCGCTCATTTCACAGCCGCCCATTTTTTTATGTCCGCACATGCGGCAGCTGGCTGCAACAGAACATAACATTAATCCCATAATAAAAACGACAATGGCTATGCCGGCATACCGGTACCATTTACTCAGTTGATTTTTATTAATATATATCAATAAAAAAAGCGCGGCAATTAAAACAAGCGTTTCAAAAGCAAGTGCAAGGTTAAGTTTTACAAGCATGGTGTTTAATTGTGTTAGTTTATTCCTCTAAGGTACTCAAGACAATTCAATAAAAAAAGTTTGTGTTTGCGGCTAAATACCAAAATGGTAATTCAGTTGTCGGTGCTGGGTTTGAGCGTGTCTGTCATCCAAAAATTTTTGTATAAGCTTGCCGGAGCCCGACTTCGACTTAGCCAGCCTGACGAGTCGGGCTGTTTGTTGCATAGTATTTCTTGAGATAGTTTTTCAGAAGGTTCTGTATTAATGTGGAACAAATATTTTACTGCCCCTTTTGCCTTTTAAGCTCTTCCGCTTTGTTTTTGTAAATGGTTTCTTCTTCAATTTTTCCCAGGTTATGCAGACTCACTGCCGCATTTATGTACAGGTCGGGGTCGTTGGGAGATAGTTTAATGCCTTCCTGCGCGTAAGCCAGTGAACTTGTAAAGTCCCCTTTGAGGCCATAGGCAGTAGCCAGGTATTTTAATGCTTCTGTGTTTTGCGGGTTCACTTCATAAGCTTTCCGGAAGTATAAAATAGCGTTGTTAAGGTCGTTTTTTTGCTGGCCGTATATAGTTCCTATGCGCACCATAACATTGTCGTCTTTTGAGTTTTGTTTGGAGATCACTAAAAAGTCATTCAGCGCGGCATCGAATTTATTCTGCATATAATAGTAAGAAGCACGATTGAAATAACTCAACACTATGCGGTTATCACCCGGGTATTTTTTTATTGTATTCGACCAAAGTGTATCATCGTTCTTCCATACCTGTACCTGCTGGTATGTTTTGTAGCATAATACCAATGAATATATTCCGGCCGCACCCAGGAGTATTTTGCCCATTTGTTTAGTGTTGGACGAAGTAACATAGTGTTGGATAAATGCTCCAATAATGCAAAACAAGCCTATATATGGTACGTATGAATATCGATCGGAAATAATGGCTCTGCCAACTGGAAAGTATTGCAGCACAAGGGCTATAGAAGCTAGGTAAAAACCCATGCCAAACAATATCCATCGGCTTAACGAGTTTTGCTTTACCGCAATATATATCACAGCAGCAATAATAGAAAGTGTTACAGCTAGTGTTGTGTATAACTCTGAGGGAATGACGTCGATGTTCCAATATGAATTGGTAAGCGGGTAGGGATAAGGGTAAAAAGCCGAAAGCCCTGTGGGAACAAGCATTTTTGAAATATACATGGTGAAGCCATAGGAGGCATGCAGCAACCTGCTGAATGCAGGAAATGTTAAAGCGGTAGTTGCATTGCCGGCAGCCTGCATTTTTATGGCTATAATTCCCATCACTATTGCATAGGCCACAAATGGGATCTTTTCAGCAATGAGTTTTACGCTGAATTTTCGTTTCACCAGGTAATCCACACAAAGTAAAACTACCGGGAAGGAAGCCGCCATTGCCTTCGAAAGCATGCTTAGCGCAAATAAAAGCATGGTAAGTATATACCATTTTAGCGCGAAGTTGGAAGTAATATACCTCCAATAGGTAACAAGTCCGGTGAGAAAGAAGAATGTATAAAGTACATCTTTACGTTCAGAGATCCAGGCTACACTTTCCACATGCATGGGGTGTATGCCAAACCATAATGAAACGATCGACGCGAGGATGATCTTTTTATCGCTAAGCAGGTAAATAAATACAAATACAAGTGCGGTATTGAAGAGGTGCAACAGCAGGTTGGTGAACTGAAAAGGAAAAGGTGTAACACCTTCGTGGTAATTAAGGGCGAGCGACAATGTGGTAAGCGGGTGATAGTTGGCGTAAAGACCCCCATCCTCCTTAAATATACGCGCAATACCATTGGCAGAAAGATCCTTTATTAGTTCGTTGTTTGTAACATAGGCCATATCATCCCATGTTTTCAAAAAATCATTGTTGAATAAAGGGGTGTAACAAAGCAGTGTTACCAGTACAATTCCTCCAGCTATAAGCCATGTTTTTTTGGTTTCCGGCTTGGGGCTTTGTTGTACCGGTTTGTTTGGTTGAGATTGTTTGTTCTTTTTTCCCATGTTAAGCGTCGGCACTATTTATGCAGGCCCGTTATTTCAAGAACAAAGTAAGGGATAAATTTTAAAAATGTATGTGTTTTACCGATCAACTTTTATTCGCCGCCGGATCATATTTCACAAACAGATTGATCCATACCAGCCGCGAAGTACGGAAAAATACGGGGCCCAAAAGGACTATCAGTGCAGGAAAGAAATATAAAAAATGAATATCATCAATTTTGAAAACAACAGTACTTAATAAGTACGTGAGAATGCCAAATCCTACCGTCATACCATAGCTGGCATAAGTAGCTCCATAATAAAAGCCAGGTTCACGTTCAAAATCCTGCCCGCAAACGGGACAACGTTTATGCATCTTGTCAAATTTCTTCAGGTTGTATGGGTTGGTTGTTTCATAAAAATTCCCTTCATGGCAACGCGGACATTTAGCCTTTACTATGCTGTATAATTTGGTTCCCCTGAAATTCATAAAATATACTTGCAAAAGTACAATATAACAGGAATAAAGGGGTATGATAATTATCAGGGCCATATTATAGATATGCTCGGTGTTGGTTTCGCGCGAAGAAAAAGAGAGATAAAAGAGGTTTGTTAAAAGCCTTTGCGCTCTTTGCGCTTTTGCAGGAAAAGGTAAAGCTTATTTTTGCCTGACCCTTATAGCGCTCAACCAGTTACATTTCGTACCTTTGCAGGCTTAAAAATAGTGGAAGATGATATCGGTAAATGGAATGAGTGTTGGGTTTGGAGGTTCTTTTCTTTTTGAGGACATCTCTTTTCTGATCAACCAAAAGGACAGGGTAGGACTTGCAGGTAAAAATGGGGCGGGAAAATCCAC
>JACPDY010000035.1 GCA_016183775.1 Bacteroidota bacterium | reverse complement strand
AATGAGAACTGATAATGAACCAGGTTTTAAAGTGGTTCACAAACGATGGATTATTGAAAAAACTTTTTCTTGGTTTGAAAACCAACGAAGATTGAGTAAAGATTTTGAATATTTGCTTGAAACAAGTGAGGCAATGATTCATTTTGCAGCTATAAAAATATTATTGAATAAATTTTAAACAGTTTCTTATTGTGGCTGCTTTTGTTTGTGTCATTTTTTACGCTAATTAGCAATTTGATCACACATTTTACCTGATCACCAATTTTCTCTTGTAAATTTTATTTTCGCATGATGCGGTCACCAGGTAGACACCTGAACATAGTTTACCATCAGGATCTAATACGATAAGGGCACTTACATTATCAAGCAGTTCAACTTTGGAATAAAATTCCTGGCCGAGCATATCCCTTATAACAACCAGTATAGGTTTATTATTTATGGTTGTGATGTTGAGATTAATTTTGTTTTCTCCGGAAGCAGGATTTGGATAAATAATCATATTCTCCCGGGAGGATGAATTATTACCGATCGCAATAACACCGGAATAGGTTGTTGTTCCGTCAAAATCAGTTTGCCTGAGTCTGTAATAAGAAACATCGGTGGTAATATCTTCATCTGTTGCAGCGTAATGTAACTTAGCACTACTATTGCCTGCACCGTTCACTTTCAACACATCCTTAAAATGAATTCGATCATCACATTTTTCAACAGTGAAATAATCGTTATTGATTTCACTTGCGGTTACCCATTTAAGCTGAACAATTCCGTCTAGCAATTGGCCGGTAAACGACAATAAGGTTATTGGCAATTCAAAATCAGGACAATATCTGTAAAAACTTTTGGAACGAAAACCCGATCCATTCCTTCCCATTCCAACGTACCCGCAATTTCCTATAGAGAAGCCGGTTGCAGCCCTTCTCTGACCACCAAGATAGGGGTCTTTGGCCGTCCAAACATCTGTAGCCTGATCCCATTCATAGAAATCGGACAACGCACCTGTAGCACCATCGCCTGCACCTATGTAGCCTTTGGCAATAGCCCCAATCCCAATAGCAGTAGATTTGATCGAAAATCCTAAAGCGACCTGCCTTGCCTCGCCAGGAAAATTCGCTTTTGCGGACCACACATTCGTTGCCTGATCCCATTCATAAAAATCATTCAAACGCACTCCATCAAATCCGGTACCAATATACCCCTTGGTCCCGATAGAAAAACCTACAGCGGAATTTCTTTGCGTTCCACCTGCCGATATAATACTGTCTTTCATACTCCAGATATTTGTTGCCTGATCCCATTCCCAAAAATCTCCCTTCCTCCCTGAGCTGTTCACACCTGTTCCAATATACCCCTTGGTGCCAATAGAGAATCCAACAGCCTGATATCTTGCCGCACCCCCAAAATCTGCCTTTCGTGTCCATGTATCTGTCGCCTGATCCCATTCGTAAAAATCTTTAGCCGCAGCACCTCCATTTGTTGTATCACCCGTACCGATATAGCCCTTGGCTCCAATAGAAAAACCAACCGCATTGTTCCGTCCGGAAATTGGAAAATCTGCTTTTCGCGACCAGGCTGTAGTTGCGGAATCCCATTCCCATAACTCTTTAAGCACCGCGGATGATGAACCATTACCGGTTAATATATAGCCTTTGCTGCCAATCGAAAAGCTGACCACCTGTCGCCTTCCTTGTTCGGCTATAGGAAGAGAATCGCACACCCTCCAAAATGCCTGCGGGTATATATGAAATACAATACCGAAGAATACAAGAAGTGTTAGAAGTACCCTTCTAAAAACTGATTTGTGTCCTGAGTTAATTGTTTGGTTCATTTTTTTGAAACCTTCGGTTTTATAAGGACACCTCTAAAAGCCGATTTCCGATACCGATTGGTGAAGTTAATTTAATTGATTCTTATTTTCCGTTTCGGTGGTTTCAGGAATGAGACCTAGTTATTCAACATAACCGGCATTACCAACATTAGTGTATCTGTTTTTTTATTGTCATGCTCGGATGGCAATAAAATACCCGCACGGTTTGGAGCCGACATTTCCAATGTTACACTTTCACTGTCAATATTGGTAAGCATTTCTAAAATAAAACGGGAATTGAATCCGATTTCCATATCCTCACCCACATATTGACAGGTAAGACGCTCGCTCGCTTCATTTGAATAGTCAAGGTCTTCGGCGGATATGCTCAACTCGCTGCCTGCTACTTTAAAACGTACCTGGTGAGTGGTTTTATTGGAAAAAATAGCCACACGCCTGATCGAATTTAAAAATGCCATACGATCAACTGTAAGTTTGTTAGGGTTACTTGCAGGGATAACAGCCTCATAGTTCGGGTATTTGCCATCTATTAAACGACAGATGATCGTTGTACCGATAAAAGAGAAAAATGCATTGGTATTATTGTATTCGATCTTCACTTTCTCAACCACATTTGGTAAAATATTTTTCAGAAGATTCAAGGGCTTTTTGGGTAAAATAAATGAAGCTGCTGCCTTAGACTTAGCGTCATTCCTGCGATAACGAACTAATTTATGCGCGTCAGTAGAAACAAACGTGAGACTGTCGGCGGCAAGTTGACAAAATACACCTGACAT
Organism: Bacteroidota bacterium; assembly: GCA_016183775.1. Classification (NCBI taxonomy): domain Bacteria; kingdom Pseudomonadati; phylum Bacteroidota; species Bacteroidota bacterium. The sequence goes on along the minus strand of JACPDY010000035.1, from coordinate 33,430 downwards.
AACAGGACGCAGCTCGTCATTACCTGTTGCGAATATAGTTTTATTGATCGCTTCGGCTAAAATTGCTGCATCCACTTCAATTGAAGAGGCCGATTGTATACTCGGGATCTTTGGGAACTCGTCGCCATTTTGCCCGGTCAGTTTGTATTTTCCATAATCCGAACTTATTTCAATACCAAACTTCTTTTTATCAATCGTGAATGTCAACGGCTGCTCCGGAAATGTTTTTAATGTGTCGATCAACAGTTTGGCTGGGATCGCAATACTGCCACTGTCTTTTGATTCAACAGAAACAATGGTCGTCATTGTTGTTTCAAGATCAGATGCAGAGATCGTTAACTGACCTTTTTCAATTTCAAATAAAAAATTATCGAGGATCGGTAAGGTATTGTTGGTATTTAAAACACCGGCAAGAGCTTGTAATTGTTTTAAAAGAGCAGAACTGGATACAATAAATTTCATATTTAAAAATTGAGTTTAAATTATTAGTAAAACATGCCCTTACCCCTAAAAATTGATAAGCAGCTGACGAGTAAATGTAGCTTATTGAGAAGGATTAGACCTGTTTTTAAAATAAATAGTTATGCACTATTTTTTAACATTGTCCTTTGGACTAAAATAGGTAATCGGCTGCAGCAGCTTACCGAAAACAAAATATTGGACAGTGACAAAATCGGCCCCATTGTTAATAAGTGCAAAAATACGGTCTTTATCGTATACGGCAGGTTTGCCTGTAATATGGTCGACTGCGCCGGGAGCTGCACTCTTATAAAATAGTTTTACAACATTTTTATTTCCCTTTACATCTGTAACTGTTATAATATTGATCGGGGTTGAAACAGAAACTGAATCTATAAGACTTTTTTCAAGTTTCTCAATCAGTTCATATTGAATATTTTGAAAATAACTGATGTATTGCTTAACAGTCATTGTGTCAATGGCAGTCAGAGGAATATTATCCAACAATGATCGCACCTCGAATTTTACACCCGGTAAATTGTTAATTTCGAAACCATCATCGGGTTTCGACGGAAACTCGACCCTTACCGACTTTATTTCAGGAGGAGTGTAGCGGAACACTGATCGGTCGCGCCAATCCGTTTCATTCGTAAAATAACGGGTGGTAAGGTATCCATCAAAACCAGGAATATAGGTAATATAGGGAACCGTCGAGTTCTCCATTGTTTCCGGATCAGCCAATAGCATGTATGTGCCTAACATGTCCTGGGTTTCAGAACCCACGTAGTAGATCTTTATCAGCTTATCACCTTTGTATGCTTCAATTTTAATTCCACCGGCAGCCAGTGATTTAATAACGTTTTCCTGCGCATTTTTACTGACCGGACTTTTCACTTCAATCTGCTTCATCGTTTCAAGCAACATATTCACAGCATCGTTCCGCGCATAAAATTTATCATTTAAACGCCAAAGTCCGGGCCGTTGTTTTTCAAGAGTGATTGCTCTGTTATTTTTATCGGCTAAAAAAAGTTTAGTTACACCCGCGGTATCTTCCAATGCAAAATCACGTAAGCCCTTTCTTAGGGTGCTTTTTTTATTATTCACAATGAACCAAAAGCTGATACTACCAAGGAGTACAACAAGTACAATGGCCACTTTATTACGTTTCATACGTATATATTTTTAAAGTTTCTGATTGTCGGATGCCTGCCTGTCGGCAGACAGGGAACACCCATGATATTCATCCGTGTTTTTGATACTGAAGGTATCATGGCTATTTCATATTTATATTAAACTTTAGCGTATAACCCTGACAGAGTTTAAAACTCTGTCAGGGTTATACGCTGGGTTATGGGCTATAATGATTCGAATTTACCCTCTAGATGCATACTTTCCTTTCCTTATAAAATACAGTACAACACCCAATATAACAATAAATATTATCGGCAGCGAAGTATTGATCACCTGCCATTTTACCCGTTCGGCAACGATCTTCTTTTTGTTAAGCATCCGTAATTTAATGTCACGTGCGCGTGCCGACATCAAGCCCGAATCATCACACAGCCAGTTCATGCAATTAAGTATGAAATTTTTATTACCATACATTTTGCGGGTATAAACATCATAACCTAAAGGCATTGGCTGCCCGTTGCGGTCAACAAGATTCCTGATAACATCTCCATCCGAAACTATGATCATCTTCGCCGGCTTTCCTGTTTCCTTAAAGCCAATAGCGCTATCCTTTGCGATACTCGGAGGAATACGGTTCTTAAATAATGATTCGAATTTACCCTCTAATAACACAGCCACAGGCTGAAATGATTTTTTGAATTGATTTTCATCCGGACGAATATTGACCATAGCCAGATTAATGCGCACCGGTGAATTTATCAATTTGGTGTAACGTGAACTTTTCAGTAAAATAGTTTTACGCACATTTTCTGTCCTGATGGTATCGATCGAACTTACAAAATCAAACTTTATAAGATCGAGGTTTTTTACGATGGGGTGTTGTTCGCTCGAAATGATCAGCGGACTAAAGAACCACGGCATCAACTCGAAACGAGGCTGCTGGCCTACAAGTGCTTTGTTAACCGGTATAGCGGAACATTGCAGATCCTGGATAAGATTAGCATTGATACGGACTCCGTATTTAAAAAGCTGATCTTTTAAATTAAGCTGATTCTCTAAACCTAATGTGGCAGCACTTTTCCGTAAACTGTCGTAACTCACGTAAACAGGATCGATCAACCAGAAAACATTCCCTCCATTCATAACGTATTGATCAATAATAAACTTATCCTTTTCATCAAATGCACTATCCGGCCTGGCAATGATAATAGCTTTTAAGCCATCAAGACTTTTCAACTGATTGTTTATTGTGATACGCTCAATATCGTAGTATTCACTAAGGTCCATCGCTACATCGGCTACCTGGAGTGAATCAATCTCATGTTGTCCGTCAATAAATGCTATGCGGGGTTTTATACCCTTGTTAAGCCGGCGTATCGTGTTGGAAAACTCATACTCCAGTGTTTGCACCGAATTATTCAATTGCTCATTCGGATCGACTCCTGTTTGGGTATTAAGGAGTTGCCATGGCAGTTCACGACCTTTAAAGGTAACAATTGCACCAGGAAAAATGATCTGCTGACTAACACCTTTTTCTCCTTTTACCTCAAGGTTGGTGGCTTGCAGGCCTTTCTTATCCAACTGTTCATATAGCTGTCCGCGCTGTTTTTTGTCGGTTATAGCATTGGGGTCTACAAATTCATACTCAATATTGTCACCTGAATAAGCCCTGAACTCATCAAGCAGCTCTTTAGTGGCATCCCGAAGTCTTTTAAATCCGGGTGCTCCCGGAAAATCTCCATCGAGGTATATCTTAACAAACACCACATCATCAAGATCTTTGGCAAGCTGAACCGAACCGGATGTGAGTGTAAATCGTTTTTCAGAAGTAAGGTCAATGCGGTAAAAAACAAATGAACATATATAATTCAGCAAAATAATTATTATCATACTCAACATCAGGTTAAGTATATCACGTCTTTTTTGCGGCCGTATGTTTATGTTATCTTTTACCATTTCCGGCTTTCGAGTACAGTACGTGTTGAAATAATAAATACAGTGATCAGACTTGCAAAATAAATAACATCACGCGTATCAATAACACCGCGGCTCATAGAGATATAGTGATCGTTAATGCCGAGAGAAATAATCACACTGTCAATTTTTCCAAATAACTCAAGTGAACTTATGTACTCAAATCCGGTATAACAGCAAAAGCATAAAAACAGAGCCGTGATAAACGCCGTTACCTGGTCACTGGTTATAGCCGAAGCAAATACACCTATTGCCACAAAGGCCGAAGCCAAAAACAGCAGGCCAATATATGAACCCCACATGCCGCCGGTATCAATATTCCCGGGAGGGTTTCCCAGATGAGAAACACAATAATAATAAGTGAGTGTAGGAAGTAAAGAAATGATAACGAGGATGACACCAGCGAAATATTTCGCCAGAATGATCTTCAGATCGGTAAGCGGACTTGTCAATAAAAGTTCAATGGTGCCACCTTTTTTTTCATCGGCAAATGTACGCATGGTAATAGCCGGTATCAGAAATAAAAATACCCATGGAGCAATTAAAAACAGTGCATCGATGTTGGCAAAACCATTATCCAGAATATTAAAATCCACAGGCAACACCCATAAAAAGAGTCCTGTGCTCAGCAAAAAAAACACAATAGCCAGATAGCCGACAAATGAATTAAGAAATAAATTGATCTCCTTTTTTAAGAGTACAAGCATAAATTGCTTTAAATAATAGTGGAAAACAAACGATAAAGTTAGCAAAATCCCCGCTCCACCGATAAAGCGGAAACAAACTCATTATCAATGATTTTGGATGTTTTTTTATACTTTTTGGACGAGATTAACACCTGTTTAAGGTAGGCGAATTCCACTTATGTCGAATTTTTACATGTATACACATATAAAAGAACGAATAATTGCAACTTTATATAGAATATTACGTATCAATACAAATAATTACATATGTAAGATTTTTAGCAAATACTTATAACTAAGAATATTACTTAATTTTAAACACGAATTTGATTAAGGCCAAGTATGTTTAATATTTTTCTGTAAATGCAAATAATAAATCAAAACAAGCTAAATGAACAGGCCAAGATCCAGTTGAGTACAGTGAGGAGAGCCTGGCAGTTGTTTGTTAATAATTGGTATATAGTTGCAATTGCCTTGGTTGTGGCAATAAGCAGTTATATCTATTATACCGCCACCCGTGTGGAAGGTGCACTTGCGCAATTACAAATCTCACTTAAGTATAATGAAGCTAATGCCAAAAATTACACTGATTACTCTGATGAAATGACCGGGATAAATGCTCCCAGTATAATGCAAAAAACCATTGAAAGCCTTAATCTGGATGTTTCCTATTATATAAAAGAAAATAAAAATTATGTAGAGATCTATGGCACTCAGCCCTTTAATATAATAACAGTCCTTATAGATCCCGCGCTGCATGAACAGTTTATTAAGTTCAGGGTTATCAATGAAAACGAGTTCGAATATAGCTACGACAAACTGAAAACAACTATTAAGAATCGTTGCTTTTTTGACAGTGCTATAACAGATCCGGAGATAAAACTTCTTGTAGAAAAAAAGTTCCCTGGAGATACCCTCACAAATCAGGTGAAACAAACTGATTATTTTGTTCAGATACACGACAAATCGTCTCTTGTCGGAAAGTACCAATCTATGTTAAGCACTCAGCTCACAAAGGACCTGGCTGTATTACAGGTCACATACAGGGATATTTTTCCGGCAAGAGCAGTAGCGTTCCTTGACACACTTGCAAAGGTATATCTCAACAATACCATTAAATCACAGATCGAACGGAATTATAAAATGGTTAACGGGATCGACAAGCTGCTGCGCGGAACTGAAGGAATTTTAAGAAATGTTGAAGACAGTCTGCGTAAATACAGCATGAAAACCGGAATGATGAATGAAAGTATTGCCGAACAGAAATATGTTTCGGAATTAACCAACCTGATGATCGACAAAAGAAAACTTGAATTGCAGCGAATTATGCTTGCTGATCTGGAAAAATATATTGTTGAGAACAAAAACAACAAAGGCCTTCCTCCACCCTACTTTGGCGAAATTGATGACAATTTTCTGCAAACCAGCTTATCGGAATTATATGACATGCACTTAGATAAAAACGAAAACTTATTTGATGCCACAGAAAAAAGCATAGTTATACATAAAATAGATAATAATTACGAGAACAGGAAAAACGACCTGCTTAAGTATATACAAAACGGCCAGAAAACGGTTGAAGACAAAATAGCATACTTCCAGAAGCAAATTACAGCTATTGATGAACCTTCTGAAAAAGGAAACCTGTTTAACAACAATCAGATGTATTTAATGGATCTGAAGCGGCAATTGAAAGTAAATGAAGCAATGTACATGAACCTTTTAGAAAAAAGGAACAATATACTTATTGCCCAGGCTGCCATGGCACCCGAATACAAGATATTTGAATCCGCACATATCATTGAAAGAAGTATGCCGGCCGATAATGGGAAATTATTTTTTTATATCATCCTTGCTTTAGCCATATCCGCAGGCATCATATATATCAAAAACTTTTTTTATGAATCTATAGAAACTATGGAGTATTTGAAATCAAAAACCGCCATACCTATTTTGGGGGAAATGCCATTTATCGAATTAAGCAAGAAAAAACTCAATACTATTTATGACACCCTTAATCACCCGCTGGGATCATCTCTTTTAGGATCGATTCGTACAAACCTTTAATTTGAACTTGCCGGAAAAAAAACAAAAGTTATTCTTATAACCTCCCATAATTCGGCAGAGGGAAAAACTTTTAATGCGGTTAACCTGGGGGCAATACTGGCAAAAACAAAAAAAAGAGTTTTGCTATTGGACATGGACTTCCATAAACCCAACCTTGCCAATGTATTGGGATTAAGAAATAAAGAAACCGGCATGAACGAAATATTTGAAGAAAAACTAAGTATACCGGAAACAATTATTAATACTAAAATTGAGAATCTTTTTGCAATAATATCAAAAACAACCATAAGTGAAGCCTCAGAAAAAATACTGAATGAAACAACCCGGAAGATCATTGAATACGGGAAGGACAATTTTGATTACGTTATTATAGATACCCCGCCTGTAGGTATTATTTCTGATGCGATGACACTGATGCAGTTTACTGATTTAAATATTTACATTCTAAATGCCATAGCTCCATATCAAAATTCGCTGACTCAAGTGGATGAGATTATAGAAAAGAATCGCTTTAAAATTCACCTGATCCTGAACAAAGTCAGGATCAGAAGGCTGCAGTACTATTCCAAACAATATGAAAATTACAGGTACGCGAAAGCGTCCTGACGGTTAAAAAGAATAAATTTATACTGATTCATGGACTTATTTTTTGAAATAAAAAAGAAAGGATGCAAAAGGCAGATTTTATCTTTCCTGTATTTGTGCGCTCTTCCTCTATCATTATTTTCACAGGGTCCGCCACCAGATCCCTCATGTCCGATCCCCCCCTGTGTTCCTGTTGATGATCATATTGTTTTTTTAATTGCAGCAGGACTTATGTTAGTCCTGGTTAAAACATATAAGCAAAATATAAAACCTGATTTTTAAGGATTTTGAGCCTCGGCATATACGGTTCTAAGCCAACCTGTCTGCCGGTCAGGCAGGTTTGGCGGATAAAAAATCCTTAAATTGACTAAGAACCGGTATACAAGAATTTTATCCAGGTGATTAGCAAATATTAGTATTAGTGAAAAAGTCCGGGCATTTTTATCATCCGGGTAAATAGTTTCAAATGAGAATTCGGGAAGGCATATTTATCGCAATTGTTTTTTTGCTGGTTCAGCACTTTGTTTTTTCGCAAAGTGTTGGTAATTATTCCGCATCAAGAAGTACGGGAATAACATACACTTCCATTGTTTCAACGGGCTCTCCATTCAGTGGCTGGCGTTATTCAGGTGGGTTTAGCCAGGATGATAACCGAAGTATAGCTACAAATATAGGTTTTGATTTCTGGTACAATGGTACCCGCTATACTCAAATCAGTGTTTCCACGAATGGTTATCTTGATTTTTCGTCTTCTGCCGCCGACGGAGGGCCTACCACCGGCGCATATGGATATCAGAATACAAGATTTTCAAGTACAACCCCTACCGGTTTAGCGCTTGCACCTATGTATGATGATATGACCACTCAGGGCGGGGGCGACCCCCTGGGAGGAAGTATTAAGTATGAATTAAGCGGATCAGCCCCCAACAGAATTCTTACTGTAGAGTGGATCAACATGGCTGTATATGGAAATACCACGCCGAACCTCAATTTCCAGGTAAAAATATATGAAACTACAGGTGTTATCGAATTTATATATGGTACAATGACGGCCGGCACCGCGACCTGGTCATATTCATGCGGAATAAATGCCGGTACAATAAGCGCGTCACCCACTACAGCTCAACTTCTGACACAACAAACTGCGAATACTGCTACATTCAGCAATGCTGTACAAAATGGTCTTTCTGCTATACCTGCATCCGATTCCAAAATTACTTTCACACCTCTTACTCCTGCAAATCCCGGAGGCTCACTGACTTTTACAGGAGTAACCAGTTCAGCCATGACACTTAACTGGGCCAATTGGGCGAGTAATGAAGTGGGTTATGCCATTTATCAATCAACGGATAATATTACTTATAGTTACCGCAGTCAAACCGCAGCCAACGCGATATCTTCAAACATTACCGGGCTATTGCCCAGCACAACTTATTACTGGAAAGTATACGCGGTAACAGAAGGAGCCTTAAGTGCCGCCCTTTCCGGAAATCAAATAACTAATAATGCAGGCAACATTGTGTCAGTAGCAACAGGAAACTGGAATACCGGTGGCACATGGAATACCGGGGTGGTTCCGACAACAAGTGATAATGTTACGATCGCGAATGGTCATACTGTAACTATAAATGCCAATGCTTCCTGCTATAATCTTACGGTTGGGCAGGGAACAAGCGGAATATTACGAATAGGTAGTAATAATACAGCCCGAACACTTACTGTTACAGGAAATGTTACAATTGCTTCAGGAGCAACCTTTGAGGTGAATGCGGCTTCTAACACTACGCATATATTCAATCTTACAGGAAACATAACAAACAACGGAACCTTTAATATGGCAACCGATGCCGGCAGTTTATGCAATGTTACATTCAACAACAATGGTAATCAAACGGTAAGTGGCAGTGGCACCCTTACCAATTTCAACGGAGTTACCGTTAATATGGGCTCTTCGCAGAACAACATGCTGGATATTACTTCCACTAATTTTTCAATGCCCAATAATCTGCTTACATTAACTAACGGAACATTTAAATTTTCCACTTCAGGAACTATAACTCCATATACGGGCAATTCTACCATTCCTGCAAACGGAAGGATATGGATAAATAACCCTTCCGCAACGGTAAATATGCAGGGAACAGCTTCTTTGTATGGCGGTATTAAAGTAAGTGCGGGTACCTTAAATGTTGGCAATGCAACTAATGAAAATATTACTTCTTATGGTGGCTCTGTCGAAATTACCGGTGGTGCTTTAAACATTGCCGGACGTCTTGACCGGGTTAACAATATTACAATTACCAGTTTTACTATGTCAGGAGGCACGTTGACTGCTCCAACCATAGGTTCCACTACAGCGGCCTTAGCGCCCTTCACAATGGATGTAGTAGGTTCTTTGTTTTCCATGTCTGGTGGTACTATAATAATTGAACGGGCCGGAGCGGGTAACCTTGGCTTTACAACATCGGACGGTACATTTAATGTTACTGACGGCACCTTACAGATAGGCGATGCATCAACCCCTGCCGGGCAAACTATTCTGGTTAACTCGGCAGTAGCCCTCGCTAATTTTACTACAAACAGTTTAAACGCTACCGCACAACTCTCGGCCGACCTACAGGTATTTAATCATTTTACTGTAACTGCAGGCGCTCTGAATGCTAATGGCTTTAATTTTACTGTTGGCGGTCACTGGACTAACAGCGGTACATTTACACCTGGTACCGGAACGGTAACTTTCAATGGATCTGGAACGCAAAATATAACTAAAATCGGAGGTGAAACATTTTATAATCTTTCCATTAATAAATCCGGCGGCACTCTTACACTCATCAATGATGTCACTGCTACTAATTCGCTTACACAAACCGCTGGAAATATTGATTGCGGATCAAACACGTTAACACTGGGAACAAGTATTGTTTCTGCAGGTTCTATGTCATACAGCACTGGAACGATCATTGGAAAATTTAAAAGATGGATTAATGCTACCGGTACCGGAATTTCTTTCCCCGTGGGTACATCCGGTTATAACCGGCTTACATTAATTACGTTTACAAATCTTACAAGCGGGTCGCTTACTGTTCAATTTACCGGTACTGATCCAGGAAACAATGGCCTGCCACTTGCTGACGGTGGTTTTTCAATTACAAACCAATTTACAGAAGGTTACTGGGATTTAACAGCCGCTGATGGCCTTGCAAGTACTGATTATAACCTTGAGCTAACGGGAAATGGGTTTACCAGTTATACCATAAAATCATCTACCAGGATCATTAAAAGGTCTGCATCCGGTAACCCCTGGACTATTGATGGAACCCACACAAGTGCAAGCGGATCAACGGCAAAACGCACTTTAATGAGCGGATTATCTGCGCAATTTGCACTGGGTAATACTTCCTGTTCTCCTTTCAGTGCATCAAGTATTACAGGATCCGCTTCAGTTTGTACGAATGCAAGTGGTGAAGCATATTCCGTAACAAACACAACAGGCAACACTTATACATGGATAATAACCGGAGGTACTCAGGCCGGAGGAGGAACAACTAATTCAATTACCGTAAACTGGGGTGCCACAGGTATGTTTGGAAGCGTTCAGGTAACCGAAACAAATGATTGCGGCGACAACAACACCCCGGTTATTTTGCCTGTTTATGTTAACCCTATAGCGACTTCAGCCATATCCGGGTTAACATCAGTTGCTGCATCTCAAACCGGTATTACCTATTCTGTAACAGCCACCCCCGGATATACCTATTCCTGGACGATAACAGGAGGAACACAGGCAAGCGGAGGTACTTCTAATTCGATTACTGTTGACTGGGGTGCAGCCGGGGCGGGCAATGTACAGGTTACCACTACCCGGTTATGTGCAGGAAGCGATGTAGTAAATTTACCGGTAACTATCCGCTCAGTTATTGTAAGTGCAGGCTCAGGCAACTGGACTACAGATGCAACGTGGGTTGGCGGTATTGCCCCGACATCAGCTGATTTTGTCCAGATAGCTTCCGGGCATACTATAACAATGAATGGAAACCCCGGGGCCTGTACAAAACTTACTATTGATGGGACCGCTAACTGGACAGCAGCAAACACGACAAATGTCGGGCTATCCGGGATTATAATAAACGGAACGGGAGACATTACAGGTTCTGTTGCCGGAGTACTTACAAGTACAGGGGGATTGACTCTTGGTTCCACTTTAACCAGCTCTACAGTCGGCATCGTTCTCCAAACAACTTCCGGTCAATCTATAAGCGGAACAGGATCATTGGCCAAACTCACTATTAATGTCCGCACAACCAATAATGGAACACTAACAGTAACCGGAACGCTGGCCGGATCGGACACACTTGTGAATGCTGCCGGGGCTACGCTAAACATTAATTCCCCGGTATTTTCACTTACAGGGCTGATCGCAAATGCATCCGGCAATACAGCCAGTTATGGGTCATCTTCTGCACAAACAATAAAAAATATAATTTACTACCACCTCAGCCTTTCGGGTTCCGGAACAAAAACTTTAGGCGGAACTACGGTTGTTAACGGAAATATATCCATTAGCGGATCCACATTGGATGTAAGTTCATCGAATTATTCGTTAAGTGTTGATGGAAACTGGACCAATAGCGGAACTTTTCAATCACGGTTTGGAACTGTTACGTTAAACGGAAGTTCTTCACAAGCCATAACAAAAAGCGGAGGCGAAACTTTTAATAATATTTCTTTTTCAGGTTCCGGAACCAAAACACTTGCAAATAACATTACAGTTATTGGAAATCTCACACTTGGTTCTGTGCTGGACGCGGGAGCAAACACAATTAATATTGAAGGAAACTGGAGTAACAGCGGAACATTTACCTCCGGAACCGGAACTGTTAATTTCAATGGAAGTACCCAAACAATTTCCGGCAGTAGTATTGCCGATTTCTACAACCTCAATATTTCAACAGGTGCAGCTGTTACACTTTCAAGCGCTCAAAGGCTAAAAGGCACCATTTCCCTGAATGGAACGGGAACATTCAATACGAATAACCAATTTACATTATTATCTACCTCATCAAAAACAGCGAACATAGCGGCCTTATCTACACCTGCAAACTTTGTTGGCAACATTACAATGCAACGCTATCTGTCCGGCTCCCAGGGCTATCGTTATATTGGTTCGGCAGTGGGTGGCACACTGAGCGACCTGACACCGGAATTGCGTTTTGACGGATTTCCCGGAAGTACCCAGCCTACCTATTGGTGTAATACATATACATATGATGAATCAGTAGCAGGAGCTTTCTCGACTGGCTGGAAAAACGCGACAAATATTACCAATCCACTTACTGCAGGAAAAGGATTTGCAGTTTATGTTTATTCAACAAATATTCCCGTTACACTTGATATTCCCGGAAGTCCTAATAAAGGAAATCAAACTCTACCGGTAACATACAACAACTCGGGAAATGCTGATGATGGATGGAATTTAGTAAGCAACCCCTATCCTTCCACAATTGACTGGGATGCTTCCGGCTGGACCAGAACAAATATCCAGGGAAACACTTATTATGCATGGAACAATATTACCCAAAATTACGCGAGTTATCCGGCAGGCGGCCCGGGAATAAATGGCGGCACACAATATATTGCTTCCTCCCAAGCCTTCATGGTGAAAACGAATGCGGCAGGCCCGGCTCTAAACATAACCGAAAATGTAAAAGTGAATAGTGAGCCCTCCCCTTCTTTTTGGAAACTTGCACCAACCCCGGCATCTTATTTGTCACTAAAAATTTCCGGCTCTTCTAATTCTTTTGTAGATGAAACGCTGATCAGATTCATGGAAAGCGCTACAGTAAATAAAGACGCGGACCTTGACGCGTTTAAAATTGAAAGCACCAACACAAACGTACCTTATATTTCATCGAAATCTAGCGACTCCGTTGTATTGAGTGTTAATTCACTCCCGGAGTTAAATCAAAAAATGAGCATTCCTTTATTTGTGAAATCAGCAATCGGGGGATCATACACGATCTCTGTTAACAATCTTATGAATATACCGGCAGATGCCTGTTTGATCCTGAAAGATCTGGCAACCGGCAATGAGGCGGATATCAGAATTAATCCCTACACATTCAATTTGCCATCTTCACCGGTCCCCGTTAACAGATTTATACTCCACATATACCCTTCTGTTGCAACTAACATTGCAATACAGGAGCCAACATGTAATACCAGCAATGATGGTTCTATTGTTTTGAACAGCCCGGATAATTTTACCCTGAATTATATGGTAAAAGACAGCATTGGAAATACCATCCATTCTGATTTAAACATTTCACAGGCAGATACTATAACCGGATTGACAGCAGGAGAATATTTTATAACGTCTGAGAGAACCGATGGAATGTGCGGTTCATCCACACAAGCTATTTCAATCAGTGAACCTTCCCCTTTGATTCCTGCAATTACATCAACTAAAGTAAGCTGTAAAGGAACGGATGACGGCAAATTGAGCCTAAATATCTCAGGAGGAACACAGCCATACACTTACTTATGGAGCAATGGCTCAACTGCATCAATTATTTCTTCATTGTCATTAGGCAGTTACTTTGTACAGGTAACCGACAGCAATAATTGCTCAATTACTGCCAATGGGGAAATAATTCCTTCTGACGACTGGTTAGTGGCTGATTTTAACATTGATAATGACACCTTGTTCATCCCGGCAGGATTACCACTTAAAATCACATACGTTAGTGATGCAAGTTTTTATGCATGGGATTTTGGTGACGGAACAAATTCAACGCAACCGTTGCCTATGCCGTATAGCTATTCTGCTACGGGGGTTTACCCGATCCGGTTGATTACCTCCAATAAATTATGCAGTGATACCGTTATTAAAAGTATAGTTGTTTTGAATGATCAATTAACCAATATTAAACGACCGTCCGGCCATGATAATATTAACATATATAATAGTGGGTCTGATATTATTATTGAATTTAAAGATCGTGTAACAAAGAACACGGTCGTAAACATTTACAATGCTGCAGGACAAAAAATCGTTGAGTACAACGAAAAAAATATTCCTGGTAAAGTTAAATTTACACTCCCTTATATTGAAACCGGAATATATCTTGTTGAGTTCACCTCTGACGAATTGTATTTGACAAAGAAAATACTCCTTTCAAAGTAACATTCAGGTTACATCGACACTATTTTGGCAAGGAAACTCCGGGGATCTGCATAACAGAATCTGATACCTGCCCGCTAACAGGAATACCAAATACGCGTGGCATAATACCAACCAAGCCATCAAGTCCACGGTTTATTTTGTTAGGCTTGATGACAAGTTATACCAATTATAAATATTAATTAGTCCAATTTATATTTGAAAAAACATACCCAAATCCACATGTTTTTTTTATGCTTTGTTCTGTGAGTGTAAAGGGCAAGATCGTTAGCATAATGTTGCAACGACTGTAGTGAAAGCTTTTGCTCAATCTCTCTTACCAATCTGCCTGCAATTGTTTTAACCTTTTTACTTGCTTTGCGTGCCTTTACATCACCTCCTTTATTTTTGCGTAAGCACTGAACTATGCTCAGCTTCTTGTTTGTTTGAGTGTAGCTTTGTCGCAGTTCTATTTCTTCTTGTTCTGCTATCGATTGACATTTATGAATAATTTTCTTGTACAGTTTGTCGTCGGTTGGGTAGGTGATGTTTTTTTCTTGTATGGTGGTATCACCGCTGAAGTTACTGTCATTTGCATCATCACCATTAACCCGAATGCTTTCTTTCAATATCAACTCCACCCCTTCTGTTCCAATACGTTTGGGGAACTCCACCAATTCAGTTGGAACACATGGGTAGTTTGAACAAAAAAAATTTCGCCACTAAAGTATTGGTAGTAGCTGTTCTCGGCCCACTGCTCCACTACTGATTCATCACTTAAATTTCTGACCTGTTTCAGTATTAACAATGATACCATCAGCCTGATGGGCTTAGCTGGCTTGCCTTGCGTGGCACTGTAATGTTTTTGAAAATGCATCATCGAAAAAGTCCCAATCAATCACATTGGCCAATTTGCAAAGGCCATGTTGAGAATTTAATTGCTCTTCAAATGTGCTGTACAAGCCCAGTTGACTTTTGTCTTTTGGTTTATTTAACATGAACAAATCTGCAAGATTTTAAAGCTTCTTTGCCGTTTTCTTGCAGATTTTATCACTGCTTTTTTTCAACAATGCTCAATGATACTCTATTATATTGGACTATTTGAGGGGCGACTAAGTAAATTCTTACACGGTAGACAATTTTGATAATTCTTTAACTTTTTCGTTTCAAAATCCTTTAACTTCGCAGACTTTAATGCGGACTTTGCTTCACATTACCATCAATGGTAAAGACGGCAGTAGAATTCATTTATCTTTGGTACAGGTAAAATATAAAAATCAAATTAAACCCAACTATTTCTCAGCTCTGACCATCCTCTCCTTCCCACTTAAATCTTTCTTTACCACAACATTTTTAAAACCACTTTGCAATAAAAGGTTTCTTACCTCATCAGCTTGGGCTTCATTGATCTCAAAAAATAATTTTCCGGCATCAGCTAAATGTTTTTGAGTAAACTGAACAATTGTTCTGTAAAACAACAAGGGGTCATTGTCATTCACAAATAATGCTACATGCGGTTCATGCTCTAACACATTGGCCTCCATAGACTGTTTTTCGGACCTGAGTATGTAAGGAGGATTGGAAACGATAATATCAAAGGAATTGAAATGTTGAAATAACAGCTTATTTTCAAGAATATCCGTCTGAATAAAATTTACATCGACATTATTAATTGTCGCGTTTTGCCGGGCTACATCAAGCGCCTCCTCTGAAATATCCAAAGCAAACACTTCAGCATTCGGAATATTTTTTTTCAATGCAATAGCAATACACCCGCTCCCTGTTCCAACATCCAAAATACTTCCAACACTTCGGCCTTCCGACTTCCGACCTGCCTGTCCGGCAGGCAGGCTTCCGACTTCCTTAACAATCCAATCCACTAATTCTTCTGTCTCGGGACGAGGTATCAATACAGCAGGATTTACATTCAACTTCAACCCATAAAACCATGTTTCACCCAAAATATATTGAATCGGCTCCTGTCGCTTTAACCTTTTTACAACATCATTGAATTTAAGAAGCTCAGATTCTGTAATTGTGTCGTTTGCTTTTAACGAAAGATCGGTTCGGTAAAAACCAAGGTAATGTTCAAAAGAGTAAAAAATAAAATTTTCGACCTCCTCTGCAGAATACGAGCCGGCAAGCTCATCGTGAAAAAACCGGGTAATTGATCTGATATGGTTGCTGGGGATACGCATGCCTCACCTAAATCCTCTGCAAATGGAAAGGATCATTAATTTGTTTGCGAAATAAAATATACATCAGCACAGTTTTCCGTTGTGTTCAGACTGCCCACCACACCTGGCCACATTGAGCGTAGTCGAAATGGTGCGTTGGCTATTTATTATAAAATTCAACCTGATCAACAATTATTCTGAAAGCACAATCAACTTTGCATCAAAAGAAGTTAGTTCCTTTTTAAGTATATCAATAAATTCCTCACCATAAATAAGGTAATAAGCAATAAAATTATCGTACCGCTCCTGCAATACTCCGCCGGGAAACAACTTCTCTTTTATTTTCTTTATTTGATTGACGACTATTTCACTTTTTTGCTTTTCTGCTTTCAGCAATTTTGCTTCTATAGATCTAAGGGCATTGATCCCCTTTTGCTGTTCAGCCAAAACTGCCGTTTTTAATGTAGGATCAATTTGCTCCGCCTGAGCGGCAATTTTAGCATATAGTCCTTCCAATTGTTTTTGTTCAGCTTCAAGTGATAATTGGATCTGAGAGTGCTTTAAAATATGTTCCTTTATGAGACCGTCTGCATCCCGAAAATAATCTTCGGATTTAAAACCCAATTTATTCCATTGCAATGCAGATTTATGATCAATGATCATTACAAAATTACGCGGCACTAATACCGGAAAATTGATTTTATGATATTCGAACATGGCTTTATACTCCAGCCAATAGGCTATTTCTCCCGGCCCGCCCACATAAGCCAGGTTAGGTAATATTTTTTGCTGGTATAAAGGGCGCAATACAACATTGGGACTAAAACGTTCCGGGTTTGTATCAATTTCTTTAAGCATTTCCGGGGTCAACGCAACTTCTGTATTACCATCCAGTGACGTCAAACCGGCATTTACAATTCGCCTGCGTTCTCCATCTTTCAGGTAAAAAAAATTCAACTCTCTCGGATTGACCTGTGATCTATATTTTAAACCACTTAGTTGTTTGATTGTTGAGTTAACGATCTTATAATTTTTCTGATTAACCAGATCGTCTTTAATTATTTCAGCGAATTGTTTTTTAAGTCTTGTATCATTCGCGTCAACAATAATAAGTCCGTATTTCCCAAACAGGTTATGTACCAGATAACGCGTCGCATCCGCAAGGTTACTGTTGCTCAAATATGACTGTTCAACTAGTGTAATGAGCTGTTTCGCGCTGGCTGTGTCACCAACAATGAGTTTAAGTTCCTCAATAACTTTTGTAAGTGATCCGGTCCCAATACGGCCGGCGGCAATATGCCTGTTTCCCACAGCGGATTCCTTATCCCAAACAATTTTCTTTCCAAAAATATTCGCGTGATTTATCTCTTCGAAATCGTGATCCTCAGTAGCCATCCAGTAAACAGGTACAAAGTTGTAAGCGGGATAGCTTTTTTTTAATTCTTCAGCGAGATTAATGGTACTGATAATTTTATAAATAAAATAAAGCGGGCCGGTGAACAGGCATAATTGATGGCCGGTACAAACGGTAAACGTGTTCGGCTCTTCGAGCTGTTTAAGGTTTAAGGTTTCAGGTTTCAGGTTAAAAGCGGAATATTGTTCCTGCAAAACCTCAACCAAAAGTTTACGATCTATTGACTCTTTGCTTTTATCGGCAATAGCCTGTTTAAAGGAAGAAACGTCAGGAGTGTATTTATAAAAGGGCTTGAGAGCAGGTTGGCCTTCAATGTAATCAACAAAAATATCGGAGAACACGCCGGTTTGGCTGATGCTTATTGTTGACTTATTCATACAATTTACTTAAGCAGGCTGGTAATGATCGTATCAATGCTGATGCCTTCCGCTTCGGCTTTGTAATTGCGTACCATGCGGTGGCGAAGTATGGCAAGCGCCACAGATTTCACATCTTCAATGTCGGGCGCGTATTTGCCGTTTAAAATAGCATTGCACTTTGCTCCTATTGCAAGAAACTGTGATGCACGCGGGCCTGCTCCCCATGAAATATAATTTTTTACCATTTCCGGCGCTTCATTACCCTCCGGGCGTGTCTGGCGCACCAGTTTAACAGCATACTCCAACACATTATCGGTAATAGGAACACGTCTTACCAGGTTCTGGAAATAAACAATCTCGTTTATGGTAAGTATCTTTTCTAACTGCACTTTAGCATCCGATGTGGTATTTTTTACTACCATAATTTCTTCTTCATACTTTGGATAATCAAGCAGCACATTGAACATAAAACGGTCAAGCTGTGCTTCAGGCAATGGATAAGTTCCCTCCTGCTCTATTGGATTTTGCGTAGCCAAAACAAAAAATGGCAGATCCAGTTCATAACGCTTTCCTGCTGTTGTTACTGCGCGTTCCTGCATAGCTTCCAGCAAAGCAGCCTGTGTTTTGGGCGGAGTACGGTTAATTTCATCGGCGAGGATGATATTAGCGAATAAAGGACCTCTTATGAATTTGAAATGGCGGGTTTCGTCCAGTATCTCTGTACCAATAATATCCGAAGGCATAAGATCGGGCGTGAACTGTATGCGGTTATAAGTAAGTCCTAATACATCTGCAATAGTATTTACCAAAAGTGTCTTTGCCAGTCCGGGCACCCCGATTAACAGGCAATGCCCCTTACTGAATACCGAGATCAATACATCTTTCACCACTTCATCCTGTCCGACAATAACCCTGGCGATCTCTTTTGTTAATTCTTTATATTTTATATTAAAAGCATCTACTGCTTCTACATCCGATTTATAACTCATAGTACTATTTAGTTTACTGGTTTGCCAACCAATTTATATCAAATTTACAGCCTTTGTATTCATCATTAATACGAATGTATATTCCGGCCAGATGTTTGCGTATCCAGGTAGCGACTGCTTTCTGTTGTTTTTCATTCAATGCCGCCGCTTGAATTTTCTGATAGTCATCTTTTAAATTAGCGGCATGTGGCTCCGACCGGCTTTTCAGGTTTAAAATTCTATATACTTGTTTCCCGTCCCTGGTTGTTGTAATACTCGGCTTTGTTATTTCACCGGGTTTCATACGGTCAATTGTGAAAGCAAGTGTTGGGTCAAACTGACCTAAGTCGGCTTTCTCAAATTTTGTAAGGCCATTGATCGGGTTGGTCACAAGCCCTCCGTTCTGGCGGCTTTCCTCATCATCCGAAAAACGGGATGCCGCTTCACGAAAAGAAATAGAATCACGCATGATAACCTTATAAATACTGTCAAGAATAGTTCCGGCTTTTACCAGGTCATTCGGAGAAGATTTGGGCGATATAAGAATATGACGTACGCTGATCTCCTCGCCACGTTTGTCAAGCAATTCAACAATATGATATCCATAACTTGTTTCAAATACAGGAGAAACTTCATTTACTTTAAGTGTAAAAGCCGCAGCTTCAAATTCCGGAACAAAAGCTCCTCGTCTTAACGTATCATACCTTCCACCCTTGGATGCCGAACCCGGATCTTCAGAATACAAAGCCGCTAATACAGCAAAGTCCTCTCCTTTATTTACAATACGATCTCTTAAAGCCTGCACACGGTCTTTGGCCTCCTTTTTTGCTTCGGCAGAAACAGGAGGTTTTTTAATGATCTGTCCTATTTCAACTTCCTCATTAATAAATGGCAAACTATCTTTCGGTATCTTATCATAATAACTCCTTATTTCGGAAGGCGTTACTGCCATCTCTTCTGTGACCTTAGCCTGCATTTTCTGTGCCAACAAAAGGTCTTTAATATCACTGCCTAAATCACTTTTAAATTCTTCCACTGATTTCCCATAAAACTCCGTGAACTTTTGCTCCGAGCCAAACTGGCTGATGAAATAGCGGATGCGCCTGTCCAATTCCTGTTCAACCTGCGCATCGGTTACTACAATACTGTCCTTTTGAGCCTGGGTAAGAAGCAACCGCTGAAACATGAGCTGCTCAAGCAATTTACAGCGAATGAGCTGTGGATCTGTTTTATCACCGGCGGAGGCATATTGCAGATACTGCGACTCCAGCTGTGATTTTGTGACAATGTTATTCCCTACAACAGCTATAACCTTGTCAATTACCCCCGATTGGGCAAAAGTAAAAAGAGAGGTGCTCAACAGCAGCACTGCAAAAAAAACAGATCGATATTTTTCTTTAAGATTCATCAGCCAATATCATTTAAACTCTTCAACATCTTTGTTATTTCGTGCTTCGTTAAAAGCTTCCTCTTTCATTTTATTGATGAGCTCAAGTTTTCTTTTGTTTAAAATTATGTTTTTTATGTTCTCCTTTTCAAAAGAAAGCGGCGAAATACTGTTTTTTATCTGAAAACCCTTTATGTTGACAAAATACAAACTTGTGGAGTCATTCACTTCAATAAAACGGTTGTTTTGAAGGAAAAGCTCTTTATTATACGTCGGTTGAATGGGTATTTCCTTCAACAGATCATCAAATAACAGCCAGGCATTATCATCGAGGTAAAAATTTTCGGCATACTGATGACAATAGTTCTCCAATGCTTCCTTATCCTTCGAAACTTCAGAACGGTATAACAACCTGACTTTTTGAAGATCAGGCGCCTTTTTGCTCACCTTAACATACGACACCCTGATAATATTGTCTTTAAGTTCAAAATTATTCTTATTCTGGTTATAATACTCAACTATTGCCGAATCAGAAACCACAGTATCTAACTTTTGATTCACGAGCTCACGCTCATATGCAAATGTAATCAATGAGTTCCGGTAATCTTTCAATTGTTTTTCCACATCTTTTTGCTCTTCCGTCAAATTCTGCTCGGCCTTATGAAGAATAAGGGCTTCGGTGATCCAGTTATTGATGTATTTTTTTATGAGAGCAAGACTGTCTTCCGCTTTGATGTTTTTGGGTACAATACTCTTAACATCTTCAGCATACAAATAACTTTCATATACGCGCGCGATCGCGCCTTCCTGCGGATCGGTCTTACTCTTGCAAGCCAACAAAAACAAGCTAAACAGGAAAACTATATAAAAGTACCGAAACATTATATGGTAAAAATCAAGAGAGGTATGAGCTTGAGTAAACCCGCCCATACCTCCCTGAGTTTATAAAATTATTTATTGAATGGTCGACAATACTTCCTTGTTAACTGTTACAGGATATTTCTTTTTAAGCGATTCGATCCACTCCTTCTCCAGGTAGTTCTGGTAATCAGCAGTTACAAGTCCTTTTGATTCATTAAACGCTTTTGGCTCCGGCTTCAGCAACTTTTTCACTTCAACAAACATAATTTTTCCATTCTCCTTTTTGTTGGCCGAAATACCGGGATTCCAATTGGCATCAACAAAACTATTTTCTTTTGGCAAAAACAGTTTCGATTCCACCTGCAGGTTTAACTGGGATTTTTTGTTTACCACATCAAGAATCTCTTTTTGTGTTTTATTCTTCTTCAGCATCGCTTTTACTTCGTTAGCGACCTTTTCATCGGCGCAGGTATAAATAGATGCCTCAGCACGCTGCTCCCACAGGTAATTTTGTTTGTTCTTCTCATAAAACTCTTTCAAACCCAAAGTATCTTTTACAGCTTTAGACCATACTTTTTTATCAGTCAGATCGAATAACAGGATACCATCGCGGTATTCCTGCATAAGTGCCCTGAACTCAGGAAACTTCTGATCAAGACGTGATTCTTCATAAGCAATACATGTTTCATCCACAAACTGTTTATACATAGCATCAATGGCAGGCTTTACATCGGATTTAGCGCGCCTGCTCTGATGGGACTCCAAATATCTGGCAAAATCAGTCTGCGTATATTTCATATCATTCAGCGCAAACATCACCTTATTCAGCTTTGCCGCTTTTTCCGATTTCCAGGTTCCGTTAAAGAAGTTGGTATCGATAACAGGATAAAACTCATCACGTAATTTCACGTTATCCTTAAACTTACACTCACTCTTTATTTTCGCGATCATAGATGTGCGTCCCATTTGGGAACGACTGTCGCGTGTCACTTTTGACTTAAGGTCGCCTTTCATATCATCAAAGGCAGCCACGCCTCTTTTATCAATACGTTTAATGATATGCCAGCCAAAACGGGTTCTGAATATCCCAGAAAAATCACCATTGTTTTTGAGGGCAAATGATTCCTTTTCAAATTCGGCAGGCATACGGTTTGTACCAAACCAGGGCAGCTCGCCACCTTTTGTGCCTGAAGCCTTATCATCGGAAAACTGCTTGGCCAGTTCCGAAAAATTTTCGCCGGCTTTTACCTTTTGATAGATCTCTTCGATTTTTTTCACACCATTTATCGAATCCTCCTTAGTCATGTCTTTTGGAGTTTTGATCATGATATGTGCCACAAGTATCTCACCCTGAGCCGGCCTGCGGTCGGCCACTTTAATCAGGTGGTATCCGAATTTTGTACGAACAGGAATTGATATTTCACCAACCTTGGTAGCGTACGCAACATTTTCGAACGGATAAACCATTTGGAGAGCTGTAAAATAACCAAGATCGCCATCATTGTCTTTTGCTGATGGGTCTTCTGAATTAGCTTTTGCCAATACACCAAAATCGGCCTTTGCGGCACCCTTTTTACCCAATAGTTGATCATGTAAACTCATGATCTTTGTAAAGGCAGCCAAAGTATCTTTAGGCAAGGCGTTTTCAGCACATTTAATTAAAATATGACTGGCACGTATCTCCGTTTGCATGCGTTCATATGCTTCCTTTAACAATTTTTCATTTACGTCTTTGTCAGTTAAATAAGGCTGTGCTAATTGTTTGCGATAACCTGAAAGCTCATTTTTAAATGCAGCTGAAGTATCAAGCTTCATTTCCTCGGCTTCTTTAACCTTTAATTTGAAATTGGTGAACAATTCAATATAATTATCCAATGATTTTTTTTCGGTGGCACTTTCCTTCCCGCTGTTCTTTTTATACACATTTTCAAACTCGGCCACAGTAACTTTGGAGTCACCAACTGTCATTAAAACAGCATCTTTATTTGATTGGGCAACAATTGCGGTTGAACCCAAAACAAATACTGCCAATGTTAAAAAACTTATTGCTTTTGTGTTCATTGGTTTTCGATTTAAATGGATTAGAATGTTTTAAACTACATTTAATTTTCAGGACACAAATGTAATCAATCTTTCAGGATGTATCAAAAATCAGGGGCCTGTCGGAAAAATTTTCGACAGGCCCCTAAAAAATTGACAACCAGATACTTATTGTATAATTACCTTTTTCACTAATCGTTCATTATTTTGCTGGACTACCAGGAAATAAATTCCGTTGGACAATTGTTCAGTATCTACTTGTTTTTTATAAACTCCGGCTTGCTGGACATTATCGATAAGCATTACCATTTCACCCAAAATATTTGTTAATGAAATTACTGTTCCGCCTGTCCTATCAAACTTGCATTCAAGAACGAAACTTCCATGTGAAGGATTTGGTGAAATATTCATAAATAAGGAATTGGGAGTTTCATCAATGCCTGTAGTACAATTCACAGTTGCAACGTTAACCTTGGAACAACCATTTGCATCCGTAACCGTAACAGTATATGATCCGACTGCAACATTATTTGCTGTCTGTGCCGATGAACCATTACTCCATGCATAGGTGTATGCAGGAACCCCACCGGTAACATTAGCAGACGCGGAACCGGTACTTTGTCCACAGGTTGTATTAACCACTGTGAATTGAATGTTTAATGCCGCAGGTTCCGTTATAGTTACCGCACTGGTTACTACACAACCATTGGCATCAGTAACACTTACAGAATAACTACCAGCTGTCAAACCAGTGGCCATTGTGGTTGCTGTAATTCCATTGCTCCAGCTATAAGTCAGAGTGCCTGTTCCCCCATTGGCAGTTACTGTTGCGGAACCACTGCCACCTCCATTGCATAACTCATTTACGCTGCTCAGATTTGAAATAACCGGAGAAGGATTGTTACCGACAGTTGCAACAGCCGATTTTGTGCAGCTGTTTGCATCTTTAACAGTTACTGTATATGTACCTGCAACAAGGCCGGAAATCGTCTGACTCGTCGCACCGGTTGTCCAGCTATATGTGAATGTTCCCGTGCCGCCAGTACTGTTAACAGCCACGCTTCCATTAGATAATCCGCAAGTGGCAGGCATGGTTGTAATAGTGGCAGTTATTGCGGGAGGTTCTGAAATCACAGCAGTCAATACTCTAGTGCAAGTGGTATTCACAGCATCAGCTATAGTAACGGAATAAGTACCGGCACATAACCCCGTAATAGTTGGGGAATTCGAAGTGTTGCTCCATGCATAAACAAAGGAACCTGAACCACCTTGCGGAATAGCCGTTGCCGAACCTGTACAAACTCCATTACAAGTAAGGTTCACAGAATTTACCGTTGCGGTAAAGCATTGTGAAAAAGACTGCGGAATTACTGATATTAATAAAACTCCTGAACAAATAATAAATGTTTTTACCCATTTAACTCGTTTTGCGTATTGATTTTTCATAGTGTATATATTTTAGTTAGAACTACTTTAAGAGACTGTTTAAATCTACCAAGATTTCGCTCCTAACGGAGCTATTAAAATCCCGTAGGGATGGAATCTTGGTAGAAAAAAATAAATAATTTTTAAAGCCCTGTAGGGGCGACATATAACATTTCAAATAGATAAATTTTAAACAGTTTCTAAGTTGTGCGAAAATAAGGAAGGTTTTATAGAGAAGTAATCAAAAAATCGACAAATGACAATATTCTATAGTCAAACACCCCTATATTGCTCATGAAAAGCAATTAGCTTAAATAAAAGATTCAGGAAATATTACCTACTTGTATAATTCGGCGCCTCCCTGGTAATAACAATTCCATGAGGATGACTTTCACGAATACCCGCATTTGTGATGCGGATGAATTTCGCCTCCTGTAATTTTTCAATGTTTTTTGCACCGCAATAACCCATGCCGGCACGCAAACCGCCTATAAGCTGATAGATCACTTCGGACAAATTGCCTTTATAGGGCACCCGGCCAGAAATACCTTCGGGAACAAGCTTTTTAATATCATCTTCTACATCCTGGAAATAGCGGTCTTTAGAGCCCTGTTGCATGGCTTCAATCGAACCCATTCCCCGGTATGATTTAAATTTACGTCCTTCGTAAATAATTGTCTCACCCGGCGACTCCTCCACTCCCGCAAACATGGAGCCCATCATCACTGTACTGGCTCCCGCGGCTATTGCTTTTACAATATCACCGGTAAAGCGAATTCCTCCATCCGCGATCAAGGGAACGCCTTTCCCTTTCAACGCTTTAGCCACTTCGGTAATGGCTGTAAGCTGCGGCACCCCAACACCTGCAATTACACGTGTTGTACAAATTGAGCCGGGTCCGATCCCGACCTTAACCGCGTCGGCTCCCGCTTTAACAAGCGCAAGGGCGGCTTCACCTGTTGCAATATTTCCTACAATAACCTGTAAATCGGGATATTCTGCCTTTACTTTTTTCAAGGTATCGATCACTCCCTTTGAATGACCATGCGCGGTGTCAATTACTACTGCATCCACATCTTCCTTCACCAGCGCCGCCACTCTTTCCATCACATCCTGTGTAACTCCAACGGCCGCGGCAACACGTAAGCGGCCCAGAACATCCTTGCAGGCTCTTGGGTTAACTTTTACTTTCAAAATATCCTTATATGTAATCAACCCGACCAAAACATTGTCCTTGTCAACAACAGGAAGCTTTTCGATTTTATAATTCTGTAATATCTGTTCAGCTTTTTTCAGATCTGTACCCTGTTTAGCTGTGATTATATCCTGGCTCGTCATTACTTCCCGCACCGGACGCTTCATATTTTTTTCGAAACGCAGATCACGGTTTGTTACAATACCAACTAAATGACGTGTCTTTGATACTACCGGAATACCTCCTATTTTAAACTCCTTCATTAAACCAAGCGCGTCAGCCACTGTTGCAACTTCAAGTAACACAACGGGATCGCTGATCATTCCGCTTTCAGAGCGCTTTACTTTACGCACCTGGTCGGCCTGCTGCGCGATCGTCATGTTTTTATGCAACACGCCTATTCCACCTTCCTGCGCGAGTGCGATAGCCATTTTATACTCAGTAACCGTATCCATAGCGGATGAAACGATAGGAGCATTCACTTTTATTTTTTTCGTAAACTGCGTAGTGATATCTGCTTCGCGGGGAAGTACCTCTGAATAGGCAGGTACCAGTAGAACATCATCATAGGTGTAACCCTCACCCATAAATTTTGAAGAATCAGCGGCCATAAGAAGGAGTGGTTTGAATTTTTAGTACGGTAAAAATTCCCGTAAAAGAAAGAAAAATGCCGTCCGACAAAAGGAAATTAACGCAGTAACGTTACAATTCCTTTTCGTTCGATATATTGACCATAAGCGGTTTTAAACTTCAGGAGATATACATATATACCTTCCGGACCCTTTTTTCCATCTATTATTCCATCCCAGGGTTCATAAGGGTCATTCGTCTGAAAAACCTGCTCGCCCCAGCGGTCAAAAATTCTAAAATCGTATTCCGTTTTATTAATATAGGAAGTCACGGGTATAAATACATTGTTTCTTCCTGCGGGGATAAAGGCATTCGGAATAAATACTTTCGCGTCCTGTAAAGCGTCCGCTACATTTGATCGGCTGGAATCGTTGATTCCATAAGGATTTCCTGCATCTTCAAGCGCCGTAACATAATATGAAAACTGACCTTCTCCCTTGAACAAAGGGGAAATATCATCTGTGAAAGTATTTGTGCCGGACGCAGCGTAAATAACATTTGCAATGGGTGCCGCACCCCAAACACCATCAACAGCCCTATATATATTGTATGAATTTACCGAACCCAACCACAATTCATAATCATTCCATGTCAATGTATTAGTAAGGTCATCATTGGCTACCGCGGTCAACAAAATTGTCCGGCCAACATTTGTAACTGTAGTATCATTACCGCAGGTGTCAACAGCAACAGTTTTGTAATAATAACTTTTCTCAGTTGTTTTGGCGGTATTATCCGTATAACTAACGATCGGGCTTCCTGTAAATGGAATTGCCCCGATCAATTTAAAGGGCCCTGACGGACTCTCGCTTCTCAATACTTTGTATTTCGAGATCTCCGCGGCAATGTCAACATAACAATATACTTTAACGGTATTGTCAGAGGACACTGTTGCCGTTTTCAAATAGGAGAAAGTCGGCATAGCCGGAATATTGGCAGTATAACAATACTTATTCGATGTTGAGGACCGCGTACCCGATATATCCCGTGCAATGACAATATAACAATAGACAAAAGTCTGCTGCAGATTAGTGTGTACATATGAGGTTATTGAAGAAGGCGTTGTTGCGAGAAATGCATATGCTCCCCCATTGGTACTTACATAAATATCATACTGATTTATGCCTGATGACATATTAGTATATGCGTTCCAGTTAAGTGTGTTTAAACGGGCACATGCATTTGGGGTGCTTTTAACAAGGACCGTATTGTGAGGCACCCCCATCGGGCTTGTATTCTTACAGCTGTCGAATGCGGCTATCCTGTAATTCTCTATAGTTGAACCCGCGAGCGAATTAACATTATTAAAGAATGTATTATTAATCCCCCATACCGTATCAATGCTCTGCCAGATACCGCTTATCATCTGGTAAATGATATAACCTTCGGTATCTTTTGAAGAACCTGGCTTCCATCCCAAAATAGCCTTGCCGGTGTTATCAACACTTACCGAATCAAGCAAAGGCACTGCTGGCACGATCATATTGCTAAAAAGATTGCCTGCGGCAGAAGATACCGACACACAACCGGTATTATCACCGATCTCAACCCTGTAATTAAGCTGGGCGCGGCAAATGGTTATTGTATCCGTATAAGTGAGGCTTTGAGTGGAATCGATCAGCATCCATGTTCCGGCCGGATACTCCCGGAAAACACGGTACCAGCCCATCGAAGTGGTCAAAGAAGGCGTATGTATTGAATTCCAGCTTAGCTGCGCAGTACCATTACCCGGATTTACAACTTTCATAAATATTGAACTTACAGTATCCGCTGCCGCGGTATCTAAAGAACCTCCGCAATTACTTTTCATATAGTAATAAAGCCGCGCCGTGTTTCCATTCGAACCTATGTGTGTATAGCTCGTCGTTGCTGAATTAAAAATACTGTCAACAACACCATAGGGCCCATTCAGACTTGAAGAACTGTAAATAAAATGCTTGTTAAAATTGAGAAGGGGCGAAGGATTTTGCCATGAAATAGTGATCTCTCCATTGGCAGCAACGCTTATACATTTAATCGCAGGTGAAGGGTCGCAGGCAGCATACATCCCTTCCTCAAAATTTTGAAGAAAAAAACAAAAAACTCCTAAACTAATGATCTTTCTTAAAGGCATTAATATTTGATACACGTAACCAATAAAATTACCTTAATTAACGTGCAATTGCAATATTTATTGCATTTTACCCACTACTAATTCATGTAACTGGTTCTCAATAAGGTATTTGCCTGCAAGATCGCGAAGTTGTTGAGATGTAACATTCCTGATGGTATCAACAAATGTATCGTAGTAATCGTAACCGAGGTTATACAGCATGATCTTTTTGAACTTTTCGGCCAGCGCAAAGGGACCGTCAACCGATCGCACAAAATCGCCCAGCATATAACTTTTAACTAACGCTAACTCATCGTCAGGCACCAGTTCATCACACAAACGTTTTATTTCTGAATAAATTTCTTTTATTGCGGGCTTACATACATCAGCCCCCACTTCGGTTGAAATAAAGAAATAGCCAGCGTTTCGTAATGATATGATCCTTGAGCCTATACCGTAAGTGTATCCCTTTTCTTCCCTTATATTCGCCATAAGCCGGGAACCGAAATACCCCCCAAGCACAGTGTTCAACACTTTGATTGCATGATAATCGGGATGCAGTTTATTGAACAATATACGCCCGATCCGGATAGCGGATTGAACCGCGTCATCACGCATGATAAAATGTTTATTATTCGCGTCAGATCTGATATTGCCGCTTACTATATCAGGCTTATGATTCTTAATGCCCCAATCATTTCCACCAAAATGCTTATTGATCAACTTTACTGCTGAATCATCCACTTTACCGGAAACCACCACTTTACATTGATCCGATTTGTAATATGCATTAAAAAAATCCACAAGGTGATCGCGCTTTAGCAGCTCAAAATCTTCAACTTTTAGTCTGTATGTATACGGAAATTCATTCCCGAATATCAACGCGCTGAACCGTGTACGGGCGATATGCGCCACCTTTTCATTATCAACCAAAAATGTCTGGCGTTTATTTTGCAACAAAATATTTAATTCGTTTTCAGGGAATACCGGATTTTTCAGTACATCTTCCAACACAGGCAGCACACTTGCCAGGTGCTTATTCAGCGTATACAAGGTGATGTACGCCCAATCCTGATCAACCTCCTGTTCGAGATAGGCACCATAGTAATCAATGCCATCAGCTATTTCAGCGGCTTTACGTGTTTTAGTTCCTTCATCAAGCATTGAACCGGTACAGGAAGCCTGCAATGATACGGGTTGATACCACACCCCCGCGTTAAATATAAATTCGATTTTAACAAGGTCCTGAGTACCTGCATTTATAATACTTAAAGGGATCCCATTGTCAAGCTTCAGGGTTTTCGCCTGCGCGATCAGTATTTTCTCCAGCGCATGCGATTCTGGAGCTGTTTTTCTATCAAGTACCTGGCTCATTTTTTCGTCTTTTTGGAAAGATAATATAATACAGAACTGTTTTGCTTCGTAAATATTTTTTTTGCCTGCTCCTGAATACCGGAAGCTGTTACGGCATTGTACTTTTCTACTTCGTGGTTGATTATGTCCGCATCGCCAAGATGCTCTGATATAGCAAGGTTCATGGCTTTATTCATAATATCCATTTCAGAGAACACCAGCGCTGACTCCATTTTATTTTTCACTTTGGTCAACTCTTTCTCATCAACAAGCTGCGTCTTCAGTTTATCCAGTTCGGCATCGATCGCTTTTTCGGCATCTTCCATTTTCACGCCCTTTACCAGCTTACCCGAAACAACAAAAAGTCCTTTATCAAGATCGCCAGAAACATAAGCATTGATATCAGAAAACAACTTTTGTTTTTTCAGGAGTTCATTATGAAAGCGTGAAGAATTACCCCGCGACAGCACATCGGAGATCAGGTCGACCGTGTAATATTCCTGATCGTATTTTGAACACATGTGGTACACTTTATATATAGCGTCAACCGGAACATCTTTTTCAACCGTGAGACTGCGAGCTTCCGTCTGCACAGGCTCCACAGGTAAATTACGCTTATTCGGTTCTCCGCCAGGTATTGGTCCAAACCATTTCTCGGCAAGAGGTTTCGCCTTTTCAGTTGTTATATCGCCGGATAAAACCATAATGGCATTTACAGGCTTGTAATGCTTATGAAAAAAAGCTTTAACATCTTCCATTCTTGCATTCTCAATATGACTGATCTCTTTCCCAATTGTGGCCCACATATACGGGTGAACTTTGTATGCCATAGGTTTTAATAACAGCCATACATCCCCGTAAGGCTGATTCAGGTAACGCTGCCGGAACTCCTCGATAACAACATTCCGTTGCACCTCCAGGCTTTTTTCGGAAAAACCAAGACTCAGCATACGATCCGACTCAAGCCAGAAAGCTGTTTCAATATTATTGGAGGGTAAAGTCAGATAATAATTCGTTATATCATTTGTGGTGAACGCGTTATTTTCTCCGCCTACCCTCTGCAAAGGCTCGTCATAGCTGGGAATATTGACCGATCCTCCAAACATCAAATGCTCAAACAAGTGAGCAAAGCCTGTTTTATCAGGGTCTTCATCACGCGCGCCGACATCATATAAAATGTTCATGCACACCATTGGCGTTGAGGTATCGTTATGTACAATTACCCGCAAACCATTATTCAACGTAAATTTATCGAACTTTATCATGCTACTTTATTTTTTATCCGGTCGGCATACAGCCTTAAGCCCGGCGATACTGTTATTATTTTTTATTTGGTCTCCTGCAGCAAAAGCTACCGGGTGATCTGTTTTATATTTTACCTGTGCAAAGTTCGGCTTTCGCCAGTTTATATTCATTCATTATTTCTTCAATAATTTTTGCGACAGGTTTTATTTCTTTAACCAATGCCGACACCTGCCCTATTTCAAGTTCGCCCTCATCCAGATTGCCTTCAAACATACCCTTTTTAGCCCTTGACCGGCCCAATAATTGTTTTAATTCATCAACAGATGCACCCTTTTGTTCGGCTTGTGCAACCTGTTCAAAAAATTTATTTTTCATCAGGCGAACCGGTGTAAGCTGCTTTAAAATTAATTGTGTATCACCTTCATTCACATTTATGATCGCCTTTTTAAAATTAATATGAGCTGAGGATTCTTCAGAAGCAACAAAGCGGCTACCCAGCTGCACCCCATCAGCACCTAATGCCATGGCGGCAAGCATGGCCCTACCCGTACCAATACCACCTGCCGCGATCAACGGAACCGAACACACCTTTTTTACCTGGGGAATTAAACATAATGTTGTAGTTTCTTCGCGGCCATTGTGCCCACCCGCTTCAAAACCTTCAGCTACTATAGCATCAACGCCTGCATCCTGCGATTTCAAAGCAAATTTCGTATTTGCAATCACATGAACAACAGTAATTCCGTTTTGTTTAAGCAGAGATGTCCATGTTTTGGGATTTCCTGCGGAAGTAAAAACCACCTTAACGCCCTCCTCTAAAACTACATTGATATGTTTCTCAATGTCCGGATAAAGAAGGGGAATATTTACACCAAAAGGCTTACCGGTTGCTTTTTTACATTTTTGTATGTGTTCTCTTAGTACATCCGGGTACATAGATCCGCTCCCAATCAAACCCAAACCGCCTGCATTGCTTACTGCGGAAGCCAGTTTCCAGCCACTACACCATATCATCCCGGCCTGAATAACAGGGAGATCAATCCCGAACAGCTTCTTTACCTTATTTTCCATGCCTCTAACTTACTTATTTTAAATAACATACGAATTTATTATTCTTATTTGAAATACATTGGTATAAAGCATTTTTTTTATATATTTGCCTCATGCATAAAAAGTTATTGTTTAAAGCCTTTTTATTGATTTTACCTTTTACCTCCTCTGCCCAATATCTTTGGGATTTTGGTGGTAGTGTGGGCGCATCCAGCTTTTTAGGTGATGTCGGCGGCAAGGACACTCCTGCGAAAAAATTTATTGGGGACCTCAATATGCCTGCCACACGGGTTGGTTTGGGTGCTTATGGAAGGTATAAATTATCTCCATTCATATCTTTCAAGGCTGGTGTGGCATACAGCATGGTATCTGGTGATGACAAGAACTCTGTTTATTTACCAAGAAGAGGAAGAAATTTAAGTTTCAGAAACAATATTATTGAACTGCAATTAACTACTGAAGGCTATTTTTATGAAATACCGGGTATGGTACAAACATTCAAAACGAGTATCGATTTCAGGGCCTATGGTTTTGCAGGTATCGGATTTTTCTATCATAGTCCACAGGCCAAACTTAACGGCAAATGGTACGATCTAAGACCTTTAAAAACTGAAGGGGTAGCATACAGTTCTTTTGGTATTTCAGTTCCAATGGGTGTTGGTTCGCACTTTACCTTTAACAGGAAACATAGAGTTGGATTTGAAATATGCTACAGAAAAACCTTTACCGATTATTTAGATGACGTAAGTACAACATATGTTGATCCAAAAACATTAAACAGTCCTGAAGCAGTTGCTTTAGCGAACAGAAGTGGTGAAGTGAGTACCAACGATCCCGAACTACTTGAACTTCTTAGTTACAATTATCTGCCTACCGGCCTTAGAGGCGACCCTAAAGGCAAGGACACTTGGTTTACTTATACTGTGACCTACATGTACGTCATAAGGGGGAAGAGCAGTTTCTATCGCTCAAGATACCCAGGCCTGTTTGGCAAGAAGAACAAGAAACGTAAGATCAGGGCTAAATTCTAAAATCATATTACTGATTGTAAGTAAATAATCCCCCACCAAAGGTGGGGGCTTTTGTTTGCTACCCCCTTCGGGGAGGTTGGTCTCAAAACAATTTCAGGTTTGAAGTTCCATCCTCCTTTTTATCTTCACCTTCCTGATATTT